>RZYZ01000082.1 GCA_009930125.1 Clostridia bacterium
TTAATTTTCATCCACTATCCATACTTCTGCACTTCCTGCTTTTCACTACTTTTCTCCTGGCACCAGAACCTCTAGATGCGCCTTCAGAACCTCCACCGTAAAGGGCAGATGGGGACCTTCTTCTCCATCCACATCACTGACGTAGTCCTCCCCATGGAACGCTTCCAGTGTCACTTTTTCTGTGGTGATATAGGTCATGTTCTCAGACTCGGTGATCCGTCTGCTGATGATCTCAGGCAGCATTTTTGTGGTCTCCGCCAGATCCAGTTCATGAACCAGAAGGATATGGATCTTTCCATCCTGCGGCCTGGCCTCCGGAAAGACATCCTTGATGCCGCCCAGCTGACCTGTAAGGCTCATGACTACAGCAGAAAGTTCTCCTTCAAATTCCTTTTCTTCTGTCAGGACTTTCACTGCAATCTTCTCATTTTCAAGAAGCTTCTTGGCGCCAGCCCAGAGATAAGCCAGAGGGCCCAGTTTGGACTTCTCCTCTGCCGTGACTTCATGGATGCTTTCCGGAATCTTTCCCACCGCAAGGCCATTGGTGAAATAGGTGCCTGATGCCTTGGCCAGATCGATGGTCACCAGATGCTCCTCTGAAAGGATCTCTATGGCCTCTTCCGGATCCACTGGAATGCCCAAAACCCTTGCCAGATCATTTACGGTGCCTAAGGGTATGATGGCGAACTTCGGTCTTTTCTCATGAGGGGCGATGCCGTTCACCGCCTCATTCACGGTACCGTCTCCACCCACCGCTACGATGAGATCCACCTCTTCACTGGCGCCCTCATCTGCAAACCGCTTCGCATCTCCGGCTCCTTCTGTCTTTCTGATTTCCACTTCCTCATACCGTTTCTTAAGAATCTCTCTGATATGGTCTGCATACTCCTCTGCTTTCTCTCTTCCAGAGGAAGGATTGATAATGACCAGTGCCTTCTTCATCTGCTTGCTCCTCCTTACTTCCATCTGTCTGAATGCAAATCTGTTTTCATCCACTACTGAATCTGCATATTCTCTAATCTTATCCCATCTTATCCATATTTTACGGATTCGTTATTAAGGCCACGTGAATAATTTCGAAATATTGGCCACTGTCGATTCCATAGGACGCCTAATAATAATTCTATCTATTTTCGGATGGACATCCTTTTTCGAACGCCCCACTTTATGATAAATTAAACAACCGCATAATAGGTGCAGGTATCATGAATGTATTGATATTCACCAGAACGATTGCACTCTTCCAAGAGTTGCGTGATTATGAGGATCTCTCAAGGGTCTCTTGGAAAATACTCTCAATTTCATATTATCTATAAATCAAAATCAATGGGTTTTCTAATTCAACATAACGCCTCCATTCCAACAAACCGGAAGATAGTAATATTTTTCCGGTTTGTTGGTCGTACATGATCAATTCATGATCTTCCGTCTATGTTCAGCACCAATGTAAAACAAGGCAAGCAGTCGCTCACCTTGTTTTACTTACTTCATTATTCTATTTATTTTAATTGACTCCAGATACTTTCCATCTAGATAATGGTTTCTTCACTTTCTTTATCAAACACATGAAGCTTCTCTCTGTCCAAAGCCAGATTCACCATCTGATTTGGTGATACCGTACTGCTACCATTGACGCGAATTGTGATATTTTCCGCTTTATTTGACAAGTAGACATAGGATTCAGCACCCATGATTTCATTCACTTCCACTTTTGCTTCAAAAACAGGTGTTCCCCACTTATTAATCTGCTCGTCCTCGTAACTGATGCTCTCTGGACGTATACCAATGACCACTTCCTTGCCGATCACACCCTGTGCCTTCAGTTTCTTCGCCTGATCCTCTGTAACCGGAATTCTAATGGAATCATAAACGAGAACAATCTGACCTGCATCCTCTTCCACCATAGCCGGCAGGAAGTTGATCTGCGGTGAGCCGATGAAGGCGGCAACAAACATATTGGAAGGATTGTCGTAGATATTCTGCGGTGTATCAACCTGCTGAATGACACCATCCTTCATGACGACAATTCTTGTCCCCATGGTCATGGCTTCTGTCTGATCATGAGTCACATATACGAAGGTGGTCTGCAGCTTCTGATGGAGTTTGGAAATCTCTGTTCTCATCTGCACTCTCAATTTCGCATCCAGATTGGATAATGGCTCATCCATGAGAAAGGCATTTGGATCTCTCACAATCGCCCGACCAAGAGCAACTCTCTGACGCTGACCACCGGATAACGCTTTCGGCTTTCTTTTCAGAAGATGTTCGATATCCAATATCCTCGCAGCTTCCAATACCTTTATATCAATATCGCTCTTGGACATTTTTCTGAGTTTCAGCCCAAAAGCCATATTATCATATACACTCATGTGCGGATATAAAGCATAGTTCTGGAAAACCATGGCGATGTCTCGATCTTTCGGATCCACATCATTTATGATTCGATCTCCGATCTGGATTGTACCTTCCGATATTTCTTCCAGCCCTGCAATCATGCGGAGTGTGGTGGATTTACCGCAGCCTGAGGGTCCTACGAAAATA
Organism: Clostridia bacterium; assembly: GCA_009930125.1. GTDB lineage: Bacteria > Bacillota > Clostridia > Clostridiales > Clostridiaceae > Proteiniclasticum. The sequence goes on from RZYZ01000082.1 coordinate 2,542, forward strand.
ATGAACTCTTTATCTTCTATGGTCAGGTTGAAATCTTTTACTGCTACCACATCTCCTGGATAGCGTTTCCATATATTCGTTAATTCAATACTTGCCAATTAGCCCAACTCCTCTCAATAAACCTTAACTTCAATTACATCTGTCACCGGCATGATAATCAATCTGAATGTTCTACCATCATAGCTTTCTGCATAGAACAAATTCGTCTTTTTAGACGAAAACCTGGTCCCACAGTGATGTGATCAACCAGGCATCATGCTTCCTATTGATTTTTGCCAGTTTTCTTTTGATCATGACCTGATTCAATTGTCCGTATTTCCATTCTTCCTCACTGTGATCATGCGTTTTTATCGACAGAAGTTCAATGGAAAGTGACCTTTATTCTTTCTGATTGGGATTTCAAAGATTACTCCCAGATATCAACCGTAGGGATCTCGATGCTTTCCAGCTTATTCGAATTCACATCGATATCAATCGAAAGCTTGATTCTGTCTGCACGAAGGTAATACTGAGAATAATGAACCGGACGATTCTCATCCCAGATGATCTTGCGAATCTGTACAATCTGATCCAGTGGTGATACTTTCATCAGGGCAGCGACTTCGTCGTTAGGGTGGACGATCTCCACTTCCTTCTTCGCTTTCCTGAAATGGACCTTATAATGATTGTTGATCAGTCTGAAGGTGGAAATATTATCTCCCACAAGATTTTCTATGTCAGGGTAGATTTCCACCGGAAGAAATGCATAGTCTACACTGATTGTCTTATCACCTTCACGGATCACTCTTACAAGCTTCAGAACTTCAATGGGTTTTTCTGATTCAAACAGCCGTGAAATGCCTTTGCTGGCTGTTATGATTTTCTTCTCGAGAATCACTTTCGTCACCTGATTATTGCCAATCTGAAGACCATCTGTGAAACCTTCCTCCAGATTGAGTATTCTGACAGGTCTCTTCGCTTTTTCCACAAAGGTTCCTTTCCCTCTGACAATCTTCAGTGCACCTTCGTCCTCAAGCTCCTTAATGGCTCTTCTGACCGTGATTCGACTGGCTCCGAAAAGCTCAACCAGTTCCAGTTCCGAAGGAATTTTCTCTCCTTCCTGGAATTCACCGGTTTCAATCATCTTTAAAATCATGATTCTGATCTGGTCATATAAATAGGTCGAACTTTCCATAAAAAACACCTCAAAACAATTTATCGTCTGTTTATTATATCATAGTCAACCCTCTAATTCTTCTGGATAGCCGAAGCCCCCATAAAATGTACAGGTATGTCTGGCGCTTTCTGCGCCTTTTTCCAAAGCCTCCTCCATGCTGAGCCCATCAAGATACCCCACCAGGAATGCACCGATGAAACTGTCTCCGGCTCCCATGGTATCCACCACTTCCGTTTCTAGGGGAGATCTGAAGTATCTCCTGCCAGAGGATAGGAAAACAGCAGGCTTTGCCCCTCTCGTAATGCCTACCACCTTCAGGTCATAGGGTGAAAGTAACTCAATAAGAGTTTCCAGTTCTTCATCTGTCAGATCAGACCCGGAGAAAAAGCCATAGTCTATGAATGGACATACTTTCTTAAGATAGGCTTCATCATGTCGGTCTGAAAAGTCGAAGCTTACCGGAATCACAGAGGATAGAACAGGCAGTTCCTCTTCAAAGGAGGAATAACAGCTGGAGTGTGCCAGATCGAAATCCCTAAGATAGGAAAGGTCCTCCTCAGTCAGTTTCAGCTTTACACAATGCTGCACAGTATTCTTGGGTCCTCCAACAAAGATTCTGTCTCCGTCCGGTGTAAGATTGACCTTTGGCTGTCCACTTACTCCTTTCACCTCTCGTGAATACTCATAGGAAATACCTTCCTTGTCCAGGCTCCTCTTTATATGCTGAGCTTTATCATCTGTGGCAAATATACCAAGGTAGTCCGCTTTCTTCGCACCTGCTCTTTTTGCATTCACTGCAACATTCACGCAGTTTCCGCCAGGATAATACAATCCCTGATCCAGATAGCAGTCCACTACATTATCCCCTATACCGATTATTCTCATTCCTATACACTCCTTTATTTTCGATGTTTAACCTTTGACAGATCCTTCCGAAAGTCCTCTGACCAGATGCTTCTGAAGCAGAATCAGAAGGATGATCATGGGCAGTGTCGCAATGACCATTCCAGCCAGCAGCACACCCCAGTCTGTTCGAAGGGCATCTCTGAAATTCATTAGTCCGGAAGGTATGGTCTTCAGTGCATCCGAATCGATGAAAATCGTGGCGAAAAGAAATTCATTCCACGCATAGAAACTGGTCAGTACAACTGTAGTCAGTAGAATGGGCTTCGACATAGGAAGGTAGATCTTAAGATAGATTCCTAATTCGCTGCATCCATCCATTACTGCAGATTCCTGAATCTCTCGAGGGATACTCAGAAAATACGCCCTTAAAAGCAGTACGGATAAAGGCAATCGGAATGCGATATAAGGCAGAATCAACGCGAATCTGGTATTCAGGAGATTCAAATCGGTCAGGATGCCATGAAGGGGGATCAGTGCAACCTGAGGATTGATCATCATACCAGCCATGATGAACACCAGTGCCAGATCAATAAATCTGGTGCGATATCTGGACAGTGCATAGGCCGCCATAGAGGCGATGATTACAACTGAAACCACTGTAGTGCCAGTGACGATGACACTGTTGAAAAAGTAGGCTGATATTCCTTTGGACCAGGCAGTCTGATAGTTCTGGACCAGCCACTTCGCAGGCAGTCCCCATACGTCATTATAGATTTCATTGTAGCTTTTCATGGAGGAGATAACCATCCATAAAAGCGGATAGATGACGATCACCGCCCCTGTGATGAGCAGGATATGGGTCAGGATCACGCCTGGGGTCCATTTTACTTTTTTTCCTGATTCTTTAAACTCCGCTCTCATGTCAGTCCTCCTTTCCTGTTCTAGAAATTCTAATCTGAATCAGGGCAAATATCGCTGTAAGCAGGAAGATGGTGATGGCAATGGTCGAAGCATAGCCCATTCGGTCCCTGAAAAATCCAATCTGATACATATAGACAGATAAGGTAGTGGAACTGGTACCTGGTCCACCGCCATTGGTAAGAATATAAGGTTCGTTGAATACAAGCATCGAACCAGTGATGGTGATGAGGGTATTCACAAAAAGTGTTTCCCTGACCTGTGGCACGGTGACACTGATGAACTGTCTTATTTTCCCAGCTCCATCCAGTTCCGCAGCCTCATAAAGCTCTTTCGGGATCTTCTGAATGGCCACTACAAACAGCATCATCACATAACCGATACTCTGCCACTGACTCATTGCTATGACTGCATAAATTGCTGTACTTGAATTTCCCAGCCACGCTTTTGCCAGATTCTCCAGACCGATCAGTTCCAGAAAGCTGTTTAAAAGACCCATTTGCGGATTGTAGATGAACCCGAAGAGGAGAGCAATAACAGAAATGGAGATCATGACGGGCATAAAGAATGTGACACGGAAAAATGCTGCGAATCTTCTGAAGATGCGATCTTCAAGAATGGCTGCCAGCACCAGTCCAAACCCTACCTGTAGCGTCACTGATATGATGGCATACCTTATATTGTTTTTTACAGCTACCAGGACTGTCTTGTCTCCCAGGAGTGTCTGAAAATTGCTCCAGCCTACAAAGTTCTTCTCAGGTGAAAATACTGAGAAAGAAAAGAAACTGTTGTAAAAATTCTGGATAAGGGGTACAAACACGAACACTGTGAGAAAGATCAGGCTCGGCAGCAAAAAGAGGAACGGGGATAATTTTCGCTTATACTTAGCCATAGTTCTTCTCCTTCCAGTAGTTCCTTATGAAGAAGGGCTCCGAAGAGCCCATCCAACAAGGAAGAAATATGCTTATTGACGAAGCCTTTCCGCTTCAGCCTGAACATCTTTCATGATATCTTCAGGGGTCTGATCCCCTATGGCAAGGTTCTGTCCACCTCTCATGAAGATGTCTGCGATATTGATGTTGACAGCATTGTCAAACCAGGGTGCTGTTTTCGATGCGCTGTTCACAACCTCATAGGCTTCCATACGGGCCACTGATGTGTTGGCTTCATCTACGCCGCCTTTAATGGCATTGAGCTGACCATCAACCTTTGTGAACTCGTAGGCAGTTTCCTGTGATGTCAGGAACTTCAGGAACTCAACCGCTTCTGCAGGAGCATTCTCGCTGAGCATCCATCCTTCTGGGGCACCTGTCAGAGCATCCTTATCTCCTTTTCCGCCTTCTATTTCAGGGAAGTTGAAGAATCCGAATTCCATGTCGCTGCCGTCTTCAACCATCTTGACTTCTGCAAACTGCATGTATACGATTGGCACTTCACCAGCAATGAACATGTTACGTGCTGTTTCATGGTCGATGGCTGTAGCCGTCTCACCCATATACTCTGTAAGTTCCTTGAAGATCTCAAGGCCTTTTACATATCCGGGGTCTGTGAACTCACCAGTTTCTTCATTGTAGTCCACTTCAGCCACAGCAGGATCCAGAATTCTCTGGAATATGGTACCCATATAATGGGAGATCGCCCATGCATTGGTCAGTCCCTCCACTAAAGGAGCTTCCCAGCCTGCAGCCTGCAGCTTGTCCAGGACATCTACGAATTCGCTGTATGTTTCCGGTACTTCAAGATTGTTCTCTTCAAAAATCGCTTTATTGTAGAAGAACGCCTTACCATCAATGGTGAATGGTATTCCATACACGGTATCATCAAAGGTGAAGCCTGAAAACTGAGATTCTATAATGCTGTCTTTCCATGCCTGATCTTCTTCAAGAATATCATCAAGAGGACGGATTCTGTCTGAGGAAACCAGATTCTCTGCAAAAGAGTCGGACCAGGATGTGAAGATATCTGGTAAATTGTCGTTGGAGATAAGAACACGAATCTTCTCTTTGTAGCTGTCATTCAGAACAGCATCAATATTGATCTTCACATTGGGATTCGCATCCATGAATTCCTGTGCCTTCTCATCATAGAATGACTTACGCGGTTCGTTTGGCCATCTGTGGAAAAAATCAATGACCACTTCCTCTTCGCCAGAAGGAGTCTCACCAGGTTCAGGTGTTTCGCTGCTTCCTCCAGAACTACAGGCCACGAGGGTTGGAACGATCATGGCAACGGCTAACAGCATAGCAATTTTCTTTTTCATTTTTTTCACTCCCTTAATTTTAGTGTATGTTTCCCCTACCGGATTTTCCTAGTATTCCATCTTCCACATGTATCTTCTTACGGATAGTGGATGTCCGGTGTGCTCAGCCAGACCATCGGCATACAGTCTCATGACTGCTCCGGATAAAGCAGGTGCAAAGTATTCTTTAAGATCTTCTTCTACACCGGTAAGGTCCAGATCCTTCATATCCACAACTTCCACGTTGTCACTGAATTTCTTGGCAAAGGCGATGGCTCTTTCATCAAGAGGTCTTGTTGGGCCTTCTCCATTTATGATCAGGAACGGAACATCATAGTCTGTGACTTCAAATGGTCCATGGAAGAACTCTCCGGCATGAATGGCATTTGAATGAATCCAGAGCATTTCCATCAGAAGACAGCTTGTGAAAGAATAGGCCTGATCGTAATAGACACCTGAAGCCATGGTGTATATCAGTTTCTCTCTTTTGTTTCTCTTACCGAAGCTGTCTGCAACCTCTTTAAATTTCTCTTTGTTCACATTGAGCAGATTTTCAAGATTGCTTAATGAATTCAGGAAACGCTCATACTTTTCATCTGGTGAAAACGCGTTCAGTAAATTGAATATCAGCGCATAATACATTCCAGTATCACCATCCACTGCATCGGAGCCGTCTTTGTAGTTGTAATGCACAACATATTCCGCTTCCTTGCATAGTGGTGATTCGGTATCCATAGATATGGCAACCGTCAGCGCACCCTTTTCTCTTGCGAACTTCGTCGCTTCCACTGTCTCAGGTGTAGTTCCGCTATGAGACCTCGTGATGACAAGACTTCCTTCTCCAAGTCCCTTGGGGTCCATATGAATGAATTCATTGGATGTATAGACCTTACTTGGTATCTCCAGTTCTCTTGCTACAAAATAGTCTCCAGGGCCCAGTGCAGCCTTTGATCCGCCACATCCTACAAAGAAGATGTTATTCACTTCTCTGTCCTTTACAGCTTTCACGACGTTTAAGATTTGTTCCTGGTGTTCAATTTTCATGTGAGTACCTCCTCAATTCATTATGACATCTTATGATGTCTTGAAATGATGATACATCCTATGACATCATATGTCAACGAGGTTTTTTATCCTTATTACACCTAGAACCGATTACAATTATGATTTTGTTAGTATTCATCCCATTAAATTAACGTATTTAAAATATCAGAATTATTAGAAGGCTTATCGTTTAGGATTTGACATATAATTTAAT
>RZYZ01000358.1 GCA_009930125.1 Clostridia bacterium
TCCGCAGAAGAAAAGGCATGATCCAAAGCGATGTTTGAATATGCCCCCTGATTCAGCACTTTACCTAACACATCCACAGATACTTCTCTGGCGTTGGTAATCATATTGTAATCTCCTATCTTCTTCTATCACGAATGATCAGCAGTCGTACAAGTGTCATGATGGATGAGAACGCTGCGGCCACATACGTGAGCGCTGCCGCATCCAGTACTTTCTTGGCCTTCGGCACTTCATCCGCTGTCAGAATCTGATATTCTCCAAGTACAGCCAGCGCTCTGCTGGACGCATTGAATTCCACAGGCAGTGTAAACAGCTGGAACAGCACCACCAGAGAGAACAGCACGATACCGAAACTAATCATCCCTATAAAGCCGAATATGAGACCGATGATGATGATGATCATGGAAAATCTTGACCCGAAGGATGCGAAAGGCACCATGAAGGATCTCAGCTTCAGCGGTCCGTAGTCCACCTGGTCCTGTATGGCATGCCCTGCTTCATGGGCTGCAACACCTGCGGATGCGATGGTCGGTCTGCCGTAGACATCTGAAGAGAGGCGCAGCACTTTCTTTCTGGGATCATAGTGGTCCGTCAGGTTTCCAGCCACTCTTTCAATGGCCACATCTTGAAGGCCGGAGCGGTCCAGTACCATTCTGGCCACTTCAGCCCCGGTCATGCCGCTCTTTAAACCCTCTCTCGAGTATATGTTATAGGCACTCTTTATCTTGCTCTGGGCATAGATCGATAAGATCATCGCCGGAATCAGCAGTAATATGGTCGGATCCAATCCATAAGGCATTAGCATTATTCAACACTCCTTTTAAATTTCTTCGCTGTGATCTCATTGCCGTTGAGAAAATCTCTCACAAGCATGGGTTTCTTTCCTGGATACTGAAGCTTCAGTATCAGAAGGATCCCATCACCGGTCGCCACCTGAATCCCTTTCGGGGAAACCTCAAGAATGGTTCCCGGCTCACCGCTTCGTCCTTCGAGCACTTCGGTTTCCAGTATTTTCACTTTGTTTTCTTCAATATAGGAGAAGGCCCCCGGTACAGGAGACAGTCCTCTCACCAGGTTGTGAATCTCTCTTGCAGTCTTCTCCCAGCTGATTTCGCAGGTTTCTCTTGTAATCAGCGGTGCATAGGTGGATGCTTCATGGTTCTGCTTCACAGGGGAGATGCTTCCATTTTTCAGGCCTTCCATGGATTCAACGAGCAGCTTCCCGCCACGACTGCTGAGCAGATCATGAAGAACCTCCACATTCATTTTATCATCCAGCTCGACCTTGTCTGTCAGAAGCATATCTCCCGTATCCAGCCCTTTATCCATCAGCATGGTGGTGGAGCCGCTTTCCGTATGCCCCTCAATGAGCGCGAAATTCAGCGGGGCTGCTCCTCTTAGTTTCGGAAGCAGGCTGGCATGCAGATTGATGCAGCCGTATCTCGGGATGGAGAGAACTTCCTCACTGAGAATCTGACCATAGGCAACTACGATGATGAAATCAGGTGCCAGGCTGCGTATTTCCTCGATGACTTCCCGGTCATTGCGAAGCTTCATCGGCTGAAGGACTCTGATGTCTCTTTTAAGCGCCTCTTCCTTCACCGGTGAGAACTGAAGCTTCTTTCCTCTGCCTTTCTGCTTGTCCGGCTGCGTCACCACCAGGTCTACACCATAGTGATCATCAATCTCTTTCAGGGAAGGGACCGCAAAATCCGGTGTGCCCATAAAAACAATCTTCAAATCCATTACTCCTTCTCTGTATAGGTGAGGCTCACCAGAAGTTCCTCTTTCTGCTCTTCAGGCTCAAAATCCTCATCCACTTCCACCAGTTTATCCGT
>RZYZ01000359.1 GCA_009930125.1 Clostridia bacterium
CATGAAGTACGTGGCAAATGGAATCTATTCTCAATATATGCCACTCAAGAGGATCTGTAGAAAGATAGAGAACATCATCCGCGAGGAGATGGATGCACTGGACGGACAGGAAGTCCAGTTTCCGGTTGTCCTTCCGGCGGATCTGTGGAAAGAATCAGGAAGATATGAAAGCGTAGGTGGAGAACTTCTCCGCTTTTCTGACAGAAATAATGCCCAGATGGTCCTTGGTATGACTCATGAAGAAGCATCGGTCCAGCTGGTGAGAGAGTATGGACAGACTTACTCCAGATATCCTTTTATGATCTACCAGATCCAGACAAAGTTCCGTGATGAAGCAAGACCACGTGCAGGAATGATCCGGGTTCGTGAGTTTACGATGAAAGATGCGTATTCTTTCCATACTTCCCAGGAGGATCTGCAGGAGTTTTATGATCGCTGTCTGGCATCCTATCATAAGATATTTGCCCGTGCAGGTATCCCGGAAACCGTATGCGTACAGGGTGATTCGGGAATGATGGGCGGAAGTATTTCCCATGAATTTATGCTGGTCACACCGGTAGGAGAGGACAGTCTTGCTATCTGTCCGGAATGCGGCTATAGTGCGAACATGGAAACAGCTGAAAATATTGTGGTCAATGAAGATGATTCTCCGATGGAGGAGCTTCGCATGGTACATACTCCGGGAGCACAGACCATAGAGGCTGTGTGCACCTTCCTTGGAAGCGATGTAAAAAAATCATGTAAGGCTGTTGTGTATCAGAAGGATTCGGATGATGGATATGTGGTGGTATTTGTCCGCGGAGATATGGAAGTAAATGAAACCAAGCTGAGAAATTATCTCAAATCAGAGATCCGTCCGGCGGATATTACGGAAGAATGCGGTCTTGTGGCAGGTTATATCGGTCCGTATAAGATTACTGATAACTGCCAGGTACTTCTGGATAATTCTTTGAAGGGGATCCACAATCTCGTCTGTGGAGCAAACGTGGAAGAATATCATTACAGTGGACTCAATATCGAGAGGGATATCGAAGGCGCTGAGTATATGGATCTTTCTAAGATACAGGAAGGCGGAATCTGTCCAGTATGCCACAAGCATACGATCACTTTGACCAGAGGAATCGAGGTGGGAAATATCTTCCAGCTGGGAACAAAATACACTAAGAGCATGAATATGCAGTATGTGGATCCTGATGGAAATATGCAGGAGCCACTGATGGGATGTTATGGCATCGGAGTAGGAAGACTGGCAGCTTCTGTATGTGAAGCACATCATGATGAATATGGTCCGATCTGGCCAATTTCTATAGCACCATGGCAGGTTCATCTGTGCTGCCTGCGTTCTGATGATCAGGAAGCAAAAGCGTGTGCAGACAGCCTTTATAAAGAACTTCAGGATAATGGCATCGAAGTGATCTATGATGACAGAAAGGTCCGCCCGGGAGTGATGTTCTCAGATGCAGATCTTCTGGGAGTCCCGATCCGTATTATCGTAAGTCCAAGAAACCTGAAAGAAAACTGCTGTGAGATCGTCACCAGAGACAAGAGTGTTAGCCTGAAAGCACCGGTGGATACTGTTTTGGCAGAGGTGAAACAATTGATTGGCGATCAGATTTTGTCTATTGTGGATTAAGGAGTCAGATGATATAATCATCATATATGTATCCAGACCTCGAAGGTACGTCCTGCGAGGAAAGGGCAGCGAATGCTGATCCAAACAGGCAGATTTGGCCTGTGTCTTTGTAAAAAGCGCCCTTAGCGGGCGCTTTTTCTGAATCTTGGGAATGCAAGGAAAGGCTCAATTACGCTTTGATCTGCTGTATACAAT
>RZYZ01000360.1 GCA_009930125.1 Clostridia bacterium
TATTCATCCTTTCTCCCCAGGGGCTGGAGCCTGAAGGGGAGAAATACAGGAATATTTTCCAGACAGGCTATTACACGGGCACTTTCCAGAATGGAATCTTCAGAAAAGACGATCACGACTTTACCGAAATGGACCGGGGCTTTGAGTATTATGCACCCCAAAGCTTTGACTACCCTGATGGAAGGATTCTTTCCATGGGCTGGATGGGCACCATGGAGAAGGAGAAGGAAGAAGCACTGCCTACAGTGAAGGATGGATGGGTGCATCATTTATCTATCCTCAGAGAGCTGAGTCTATCTTCTGATGGAAGACTCCTGCAGAAACCTGTAAGAGAGCTTGAAAGCGCTCGAGAAAAGGTCTTGGAGGAGAAGAGAGACAGCCTTAGGGTAGAGATTGAAACCCCCTTTGAGGTGAACCTGAAGGTATCAGATAGAATGAAAAGACTGGAACTGATCTACGGAGGAGATCTGAAGCTAAGCTTTGACGGATTCGATTTCAGAGTGGAGCGCAGAGACTGGCTTACCGGAGAGAGAGAGTATCGCAGTGTGGAGCTTAAAGAAGGCCTTACAGAGCTTCAGATGCTTGTAGACCATACCAGTGCGGAGATTTTCATCAATGGGGGAAGGGAAGTGTTTTCCCTGCGGTTCTTCAAAGACGAGGAAAATCATGAACTTCTCATCACCGGAAATGAGGACATGAACATAGAGCTCTACAGACTTGTGATCTGATAAATTGAGGAAGAAAGCGCTGCGCAGTACAGCGCTTTTTTCTATATGAGAAGCTGCATTTATCGGTATCGCTTCACGTGGTATACTTCAGGAAAAGAGAGAGTTCTTTAAAAGCAAGTCTATTGGATCAATTGAGTATTGAGAAGTGAAGTGAGAATAGCTATGGACAAGATCAGTCCGGAAGCAAGAAGCAGAAATATGTCCAGAATCAGAGGAAAGAATACAGAGCCTGAAAAATACATTCGAAGGCTTCTTTATCATGCGGGATTTCGGTATAGAATTCATTTCAGGGAACTTCCGGGAAAACCGGATATGTACTTCAGTAAATACAGGACAATCCTATTCATTAATGGGTGTTTCTGGCACAGGCATGAGGGCTGCCGGTTTGCTACCACTCCTAAGTCGAATAGAGAGTTCTGGGAGAGTAAATTCAGTAGAAATGTGGAAAGAGACAAGGCTGTTTATGAGAAACTGGAAAAGGAAGGATATAAGGTCATTGTCATCTGGGAATGCACCATCAGGCAGATGATGAAGGATGAGAGGCATGAAAAGAAAATCCTGATTGAACTCATCGAAGACATCAGAGATAACACTGTAAGCTACAAAGAATACTAGCCTGTTCCTCTCCGGTGGAGAAGAACAGGCTGTTTTTAGTAGGAGTCTTCCAGATCCTCTTCATCCAGATCGTGTTCCATACCGAATAGATCAAGAAGAGCTGTCCACATTGGAGGATAAGCACTGTCTCCTTCCAGTACCACTTCTCGCTGATTCTCGTATTTTATGGCAAGTGTCCAGTGTGTTTCACTGTTCAGGCCGGAAATGGTATAGAGCTTTTTCCAGTTTTCTGTCTGAAGTTCTGTGAAGTCTTCCAGAAATCTCCTTGTCATTTCGGATGAATAGGTAATGGTTACTGGTTCATTTCGCCAGGGGGTAAGTGTGAGCTCTGTAGTCTGGCTGAGGAATTTCATCTTTGCCACATCATAGCCGGTATAACCGCCGCTTAGAAAACGAATCTCTTTCATGACCTTTTGTTCTGTCTTAGTCACCGTTCTTCTGAGACACTGTAATAGCTTGAGAAGAGAACCGTCTC
>RZYZ01000361.1 GCA_009930125.1 Clostridia bacterium
ATATTATTGAATATTCTGTATATTAAATATCAAAACTGATTGATATTGTGAAATCTATTTAGTAAGATAGAAATGGATAACGTTTACAGAGAATATCTGAGGACTTCAACTTGATTCATCCGGTTGAAGTTTTTTTCACCCAAAAAATGATGCACTGATTTTCTGAGAACGGATCTAATTATTTTCAGGAGGCGAAAAATGAAGAAACTTCGAACCAGAAAAGTCGCAGTCTGGCTTCTGGCATGGATGTTCGTTCTGACACTATTGCCAGGACAAAAGATCATGGCAGCGCCAGAACCCGTAGGTACGGGACCCGTAGTCATCTATGAGGCCTATGGTGGTGGAGGAAACAGCGGTGCTGTCTACAAATCCGATTTCATTGTTCTGAAGAACATTACGGATCAGGATGTGGACCTTACTGGATGGGCGATCCAGTATGCATCGAAAGCGAATCCATTTAGCTCAGTAGCTGAACTTAATGGAGTGATTGAAGCCAATGGATACTATCTTATTGAGGCAGCAGAGGGAGGCAACAAGGAACTTCCTGCTGTTCCCACTCCAGATGAGATTCATTACATTGCTATGTCAGGTACATCATTCAAGCTGGCACTCACCAGAGATAATGTGAAAATTGAGGTGGCCACTTTCAATGATACGACCCTTGCTACGTATCCCAACATAACAGATTATGTTGGAGTAGGACCGGATGCATCAGGATATCTTGGTACCGGAGCTGCACCTGTAATCTCAAATTCCACTTCGCTTATCAGAAAGGATATCGATAATCCTTATACTGGGGACAACAGTGCGGATTTTGAAGTTCATACACCGGATCTTTCCTATCTGGATGGAACAACAGATCCAGGAGATGGAGGGACAACAGATCCTGAACCAACACTTGTCACCATTGAAGCAGCAAGAGCTGCCACTGGTGTTGTGAAGACAAAAGGAATTGTAACCTTCATAGATGGAAGAAATGTAGTCATACAGGATGCGACTGCTGCCATCAGCAATTTCTTACCTGCAGCAGATGAAGAAATCAGTCTGGGTATGGAACTTACGGTCACTGGTACCAGAGGAGCCTACAATGGTCTGGAACAGATCAGCGTAGCTTCTGCAGAAGACGTCATCAAGGGTGAAATCAAGGCGCTTCCTGCACCGAAGCTGGTTACCATGGCAGATCTTAATGATGCTGCAAAGGCAGAGGCCATGGAATCCCAGAGAATTCTCATTGAAGAAGTGACACTAGGGGAAATCGGTTCAACAACGCAGATCAGTAAAGATAGCATGTCTTTCAATATCTTCAGATTACCCGCCCTCACAGGCATCGCAGCAGGTGATGTGGTGGATGTCGTTGCTGTCTTAAGCCAGTTCAATGCTTATCAGCTTCGTGTTGCACAAGCTTCTGATGTCACTTTTTCCAGTGGCATCGACAGAATCACCGTGGCAGAAGCAAAAGCAGCAACAGGAGAAGTGACAACCAGAGGTGTAGTAACATACATCAACTACAGGGATGTCGTGATACAAGACGATACTGCTGCTATTCATCTCTATTTAAGCGCAGCAGATGCTGATTTGAAACTGGGTATGGAGATCACAGTCACAGGAACCAGAGGTGCATACAGGAACAATGAACAGATCAGTTCCATCACCAGTCTGGAAAAAGGATCAATCAAAGCTTTACCTGCACCGAAAGTGATGACAATCGATGATCTTCTGGATCCGATCGAGGCAGAGAAGATTGAGTCTCAGAGAGTACGACTGAATGGTGCAACAATAGGGGAAATCAACACAAGTTATTCTACTCCACTTACTG
>RZYZ01000362.1 GCA_009930125.1 Clostridia bacterium
ATTCGAATGGGCATAGAAATTGCCAATTTTCATCATGAAAGATGGGATGGCAGAGGGTATCCTGAAGGTCTTAAAGGAAAAGACATCCCGTTGTCGGCAAGAATCATGGCAATTGCAGATGTGTATGATGCATTGAGGTCTGACAGGCCTTATAAAAAAGCTATGAGTCATGAGGAAGTTGTAGAGATTATGGAAAGAGATATTGGCAGCCATTTTGATCCAGAAATCGGGAAAATATTTCTTGAATCTCAAAACGAATTCGAAGATATTTATAAAAGGCTCAAAGAATAGTAAAAGAAGTCAGAATAAAAAGCCAGAGGAGAATAAGGTATGCTGTCTCTTTGAGAGATTGCATAATCGGATTTTCCTCTGGTTTTTTTGCTGTTATTTAGTCTTTGGAAGATTATATTTTGTCCAGTGACTGGATTTTTCTATAGACCAGGGCTTCATAAGGATAGAGGGGCAGATTCGCCTCAAAAGGCCTCTTTTCATAGGTGCCGATCTCACAGGACCAGTCGGAAGTCATGACTTCCTCGAGACTGATATGCGTGTTTTTCCCGCTGAGATTGATGACCACAAGTAGGGTCTCTTCATTGTAGATGCGTTTGTAGGCTATGACATGCGGATGCTGTCTGTTCACTGCAGTGATGTATCCGTCCTCTAGAGCAGGAGAGCTTTTTCTCAGAGCGATGATTTCCTTGTAGAAATCGATGAGAGAATGCTCTTTTTTCAGTTCTGCCTCCACATTGATATAGGAGTAGTTGGGGTTGACTTTAATCCAGGGCTCTACGGATGAAAATCCCGCATATTTTTCGCTGCTCCACTGAACCGGTGTCCTTGCATGGTCTCTCGTCATTTTCTGTATGATTTTTTTTGCTGCGAATTTCGGAAGATGCATCATATCCTGAAGCACCTGATAGTCATTGATGGCTTCGAAATCCCGCCAGTCCTCCATGTTAAAAGGACAGTTGGTCATGCCGATCTCCTCTCCCTGATAGAGAAAGGGTGTACCGCGCAGGGTCATGTTGAGCAGTGCCAGTGCCTTGGCGGACTTTCTTCTGAAAGGCCCATCATCACCGAAACGGGAAACCTGTCTGGGCTGATCGTGGTTGGACATGAAGTTTCCGATCCATCCCCCACCTTCCTGGACCTTCAGCTGCAAGTTGAAGAGGATCTCTTTCATTTCCTTCACGCTCCAGAGATAGCCTTTTCGAAAGTCGAATTTGCCCAAAGGGCCGCATCCGATGAGATGGAGATCGAAGCTGAACATCATGTTGAGCTTCTTTTCATCCGGATCCGTATAGCGGATCAGATCCTCGATGCTTGTGACCATGCCTTCGCCCACGGTGAAGACATGGGGATAGTGGGAGAGCACTTTCTCGTGCATCTCCCGGATGTAGTCATGGGACTTTGGAAGGGAGACGATATGTTCGAAGGGGAAGTCCAGCTTCTTTCCTTTTCCAGCTGGTGGGAGTCCTTCTCTCTTGGCGATGGTGTTGATGACATCCATGCGAAAACCGAGAACCCCTTTGTTCAGCCAGAAGCGCATGATGTCATGGATGCCTTCCCGAACCTTTTCGTTTTCCCAGTTCAGGTCGCACTGATTCGGCGTGAACATGGTCAGGTAGTATTCATCAGAAGCCTCATCCTTCTGCCAGGCGCTGCCGCCGAAAGCACTGAGCCAGTTGTTGGGTGGAAGCGATGCTCCGCTTTTCCCGGTTCTTCCTTTCCGGAAGATGTAGTAGTCCCGATAGGGGGAGTTCGGATCTTCCAGCGCTTTTCGAAACCAGATGTGCTGGTCGGAGGTGT
>RZYZ01000083.1 GCA_009930125.1 Clostridia bacterium
ATCCTGCCCATCCCTATTGAACACCTTTAGTATTATAACCTTATTCCTTGTCATCCTCAACCTTGAAATCCGCGTCGACTACATTATCACCCTGTGGGCCCTGCGCGCCGGCATCAGATGCTTCAGCACCCTGATTCTGAGCTGCTTCAGCCTGGTAGATCTTGGAAGAGACATTGTAGAATTCATTGGTCAGCTCTTCTGTGGCTTTCTTGATCGCTTCCATGTCGTTGCTGTCCTTGATGTTCTTCAGCACTTCCATTTTCTCTTCGATCTTCGCCTTGTCTTCATCGCTTACTTTATCCTTCAGCTCTTCCAGAGACTTTTCAGTCTGGTAGATGGCCTGATCGGCATTGTTCTTGGTCTCCACTTCTTCCTTCTTCTTCTTGTCTTCTTCAGCGAATCTTTCCGCTTCTTTCACTGCCTTGTCGATTTCATCATCGGACAGATTGGTTGAAGCTGTGATGGTGATGTTCGCTTCCTTGTTTGTGGCCTTGTCCACTGCTGTGACCTTCACGATACCATTGGCATCGATGTCGAAGGTGACTTCGATCTGAGGCACCCCTCTTCTTGCAGCGGCGATTCCTGATAATGTGAATCTTCCAAGGGTCTTGTTGTCAGCAGCCATCTGTCTTTCACCCTGCACAACATGCACTTCAACGGATGTCTGTCCATCTGCTGCTGTGGTGAAGATCTGGCTCTTCTTTGTAGGTATGGTTGTATTTCTTTCGATGATCGGTGTGGATACGCCGCCATAAGTTTCAAGACCCAGAGTAAGTGGTGTCACGTCAAGCAGAAGAATGTCCTTCACTTCACCTGTCAGTACACCAGCCTGGATTGCTGCACCCAGTGCAACGACTTCATCCGCATTTACACCCTTTGAAGGTTCCTTTCCTGTGAAGTCCTTGATGGCATCTATTACCGCTGGAATTCTTGTGGAACCACCTACTAGGATAACCTTGTCGATATCATTCATGGTAAGACCTGCATCACTTAATGATTTCTTCATCGGTTCGATGGTCGCCTTCACCAGGTCTCCTGTCAGTTCATTGAACTTCGCTCTTGTCAGAGTCATGTCGATATGCTTTGGACCGGTTGCATCTGCTGTGATGAATGGCAGATTGATGGATGTTGAAGTGGAAGAGGAAAGCTCTACCTTCGCCTTCTCCGCAGCTTCCTTCAGTCTCTGAAGAGCCATTTTGTCTGATCTTAGATCGATTCCGTTGTTCTTCTTGAATTCATCTGCGATGTAGTTCATGACTCTGTCATCAAAGTCATCTCCACCAAGCTTTGTGTTACCGTTTGTGGAAAGCACTTCGAATACACCATCTCCAAGGTCCAGGATGGATACGTCAAAGGTACCGCCACCTAAGTCGAATACAAGGATTTTGTGCGCTTCGTCACCCTTGTCCAGTCCATAGGCAAGGGAAGCCGCTGTCGGCTCGTTGATGATTCTGAGGACTTCAAGTCCTGCAATCTTTCCTGCATCCTTGGTTGCCTGTCTCTGGGAATCATTGAAGTATGCTGGCACGGTGATAACAGCCTGTGTCACCTTCTCGCCAAGATAAGCCTCCGCATCCGCCTTCAGTTTTCCAAGAACCATGGCTGAAATTTCCTGTGGTGTATAGTCTTTTCCTTCGATGCTAAACTTCTTGTCTGTTCCCATGTATCTCTTTGCAGAGGCGATGGTCTTATCCGGGTTTGTGATGGCCTGTCTCTTGGCAACCTGTCCAACCAGTCTTTCACCATTGGCCTGGAAAGAAACCACGGATGGAGTTGTTCTTCCGCCTTCAGAGCTGGTGATGATGACCGGATCTCCACCTTCCATTACAGCGACTACTGAGTTTGTTGTTCCTAAATCAATACCTATTACTTTTGACATTAATTATTCCTCCTAATTTGCGACTTTAACTACGCTATATCTTATAATTTTTTCATCTCTCTGGTATCCCTTGAGAAATACCTGTACGATTTCCTTTTCTCCCAGGGATGGATCATCCACATGCATGACCGCTTCGTGGAAATTGGGATCAAAAGGTGCTTCTGTGTCAATTTCAGTCACCTTCAGTTTCTGAAGGGAATCTCTGAACTGAGTCAGTGTCATCTCCACACCCTTTCGGAGCGAATCCACATCAGAAGACTCCACCTTCAGTGAAGCTTCCAGGTTATCCAGCACCGGCAGCAGCTCTTTCACTACTTCCACAATACTGTCTGTATAGATTCCGTCCTTTTCCTTCTGGGTTCTTTTTCTGTAATTCTCATATTCGGCATTGAGCCTTGCAAGTCTGTCCTTCAGAGCCTGGTTCTCATTTTCCAGCTTTCTGATTCCGTCGAGCATTTCCTTTTTCTTTCTGAATAATTCTTTCATATCGATCGTATTCTCTACCTGCTCTTCCGTTTTTTCCTCTGCTGTCTCATCCTCTACAGATGTTTCCATCTCTTTAGATTCTTCCACAGAAACCTCCTGGTCCATGCCAGCTTCTTCTACCATATCCTTTGGATTTACTTCATCCGAAGTGATATCCTTAGGGTTCCTGCTCTTATCCTCCGTCATTTACATCCTCCTCATTGAGCCTTTTGCCAAGCTCTTTCTTTACGTTATTTATGATTGACACTACCTTGGAATAATCCAGTCTCTTGGGTCCGATGAGATTGATCGTTCCTACATTCTCGTCATTGATCTTGTAACTGGTAGTGATGATCGTGAAATCTTTCGCTTCGGGCAGACTCAGCTCTTCTCCTAGTGTGATGAGCATGTCTTCATTGGCATCATCCACATCATGAAACAGAAGGTCCGGCTGTTCCAGCAGGCCCAGAAAATCCTTCATTTTGTTCACATCGGAGAATTCCGGATAGTTCAGAATCTTGGATGTACCATCTACAAAATATCTGTTCTCCTGAGCCTCTTCATTGAGACTCTCATAGACTGCTGACAGAATGGAAAGGAACAGTTCATCATATCCTTCCAGGTCATTCTTGAGACTGTTCACGATATGAAGATTGATGTCTTCGATGTTCATATCCTTCAGCTTCAGATTCAGCAGATTGCAGATATTCATCAGCACTTCCGGTTCCGGTGAATGATTCAGTCTGATCAGTTTATGTGTGATGGCTCCATGGTCGACCATGATCACAGCAAGGATTGTGTTTTTCTCCATGCTGATCAGCTGGATGTTCTTCACATGAGCCTTCGACAGACTGGGCTTTTTGGCCACAACAGCTAGATTCGTCAGCTCTGAGAGCATCATCGCTGTCTGCTTCATGATCTTGTCGATCTCAAAAGCGGCCATGGTTATGATTTTTTCTTCGATAAATGACACTTCTTCCGGACTCAGCGATTCCAACGTCATCAGCTTATCGATGTACATTCTGTATCCCTTGGCAGATGGTATTCTGCCGGAGGATGAATGAAGCTGATCGAGATATCCTAGTTCTTCCAGGTCAGACATCTCATTTCTGATGGTGGCAGAACTAATTCCAAGCTGGTATTTCTTCTCCAGCGTCCTCGATCCCACTGGCTCACCTGTCATGATGTAGTCCGTGACAATGGCTTTCAGTATTTCAAGTTTTCTGCTGTCCATCTGATTTGACATCTTTCTCACCCCTTTACTAGCACTCGCACTCAATGAGTGCTAACAGCTACGATAATAAAATAACATCTACGATGTTATTTGTAAATACCCTTAAATCCTAAAATTCAAGGATTCATTATTGATTTTCCTGATTTCCTGAACTTATCCGCTTTTTTCTTCCGGATTCTCCTATTTTCTTCATATATCATCTGATACTTCCGAAAGATCCTGCATTTCAGGAACAATGAGATTGTACCAAATGAATATTAAAAAAGAATTAAACGCTTTTTCCTTGCAAAATATGGTCCAAATCCTTGTGCTGGCCCTGAAACGCTTATGATGATGCACATCAGAAAAGCCCCATCACTGGGGCGTTTCATCAGATATTCAGTTCATTAATCTCTTTGAAGCCTCTGGTCTTCACGAATTCCACCTCATGCCTGAAATTCGTCAGGGCATCGAAGGGATTCACCTTTTCCAGATTCAGCTTCATGAAGGTGTCTCTGTCGATCAGTATGGATAGGATTCTTTCCTTCTCCGGAACACCGCTGTATTTGTTCAGTTCCGTTTCCCAAACATTCACGAAGACATCCTCCACCGGCAAAATGTTAAAGAGATTCCGTGCTGTTCGCAGCACAATTCCAGACACGAACTGATTTGCAATTTCATAGTAATCCGTCTTTGTGTATTTTTTTATGGACAGCTTCCCTGTGGGTGTCAGAGTCTTGTACTCCTCCGGAATGAAATCATCGATGCTGAGCGTCATTTCCACCTTCAGAGAGTCCTGGTCTGTGTAGGTGAAGTCCATGTCTTTGATGTAGTAGCCAAGCTCCTCGCTCAACTTCAGATCTTCCAGAACCTCCAGATGACTTTCTTTGTCATCATGCATCATGCGATCCGCGATGATTCTGTTGTTTTCCCAGGCAGCATAGAGCTCCTCGTCCATTTTCCTGGCTTCTTCCAGAACCTCTTTGGACTTGTCTTCGAAATCGCTTTTCCTGAAGACTCTGGCAAACAGTCCCGGTCTGTTCTCTTCAACCATCTTCATGGCCTCCTCCGTATGCGGACCGGCCTTTCCTTTTTCAAATGGTTCCTCTTCGCTTTTCACTTCTTCCCAGTTTATGCCTCCGGGATAATCTTCATAAT
Source organism: Clostridia bacterium (assembly GCA_009930125.1). GTDB lineage: Bacteria > Bacillota > Clostridia > Clostridiales > Clostridiaceae > Proteiniclasticum. The sequence goes on from RZYZ01000083.1 coordinate 4,716, forward strand.
GATGAAGGGTCGTGATGAGGGCGATGTCTTCCCGGTATGCGTTGACCTCCTCCTCCGGATTTTCTGATCCAGGCTGCTTTTGGAAAACTTCTCTGTTTCCAAACTTTTTCAGTATGGATTTGGCACTGATGGTCTTGCTGTAGGAAAGCCCTGTCCCCGGGAGGCTGAACGTTGTTCTGGAACTGCCCCTGGTACTGAAGCTCTGCCTGAAGCCCTTCGCGCCGAAGGAAATGCTTGCTCCGGATTTTCCAATGTTCAGGCTGAAGAGTTTTCCGAGTCTGATTCTTTTTCTGAAATTAAATCCCATCTTTTTCACCTGTGGATATAGCATCCACTTATCCTTCCTATTCATTTCTCTTGCAGAATATGTTTATGCCCTATCTGCTTCTCCACTTCTCATTTTATCGAATGTTTCGTCAATTATCAACGATTGCCTTCCATGCTTCCCTTATCAGAGCGCATTATAAAACCTGCATGATTCCATGCAGGTTTTATAACACTTTCCACACAGAAAATGTATTCTATTTATCCCATCTCGTTAGCCAAATCATCCAGAGGCAGAGATTTCTGGTTCTCTTTCTCTGCTTCTTCCTCAAGAAGTCGTTTCATTTCCATCTTCCTGGCTTTCTCTTCCAGAAGCTTTCCCTCCAGCGTCAGCACATCCTCTAACGTGACCTCTTCCCAGCGGTTCATGATGTTGAAGAGATTCACCACATCCTGCTCGTTGTACTTCATGATTCTGGTGACCTTCTCTTCCGGCATTCTATGGATGTAGCCATGGTCTTTGATGATTTTGGAGAATGTCTTCGCCAGGGTCATCCCGGAGATCAGTTCTCCGTCTCTTTCGATCTGATGGAGTCTTTCCAGATTCTTCAGACCGATGTTCTTCTTATACTTCGCTTCATACTCCTTCTGAATATCCACGAGCTCGAATTCTTCAGAAAAATCATATTCGATCTCATACTTTTTAAAGAGATGATTGATGACCAGGAAATCATTGTTCCCGGAAAAGGTCACAAGATATTTCTTTCCCATGGTTTTCATGGCTTCGAAATACTCCTTGGTCATCTTCAGTATCGCTCTGGCATCTTTTCTGTTTTCAATCATGTATTGCGTTGTCTCAATGACCTTCTTCTCATCCTGATAAATCGCTGCCCCGAACACACCAATGGCTATGGGTTCCTTATATAGATAATGTTCCAGATCAAAAAAGATCGAATCCTTAATGATTTCTTCACCGCGATATTTCAGGGTATACTCAGAAGAGTTGACGGCAACCGGAATTCTTTCCTGTTGTACCAGCATTCTTCATCCCTCTTTTCTTTCTATTAATCTATGTCCAGATCATCGATCTTCACATGATAGATGATGTCCTTTCTTTCCACCGCTACTTCCGCCTTCTTTCTCACATCTGGATCTTGAAGCACCAGATTCACCAGTTCTCTTGTGGGGTTCACCAGCACCGGATGACCCACCAGTTTGAACATGGTGAAATCGCCAGCCGTATCGCCATATGCATAAGAGGCATCAAGATCGATGTCATAGAGATCTCTGAACTCGAAGATGGCATTCTGCTTCGATTTCCCATCCCACATGGGCAGGACTTCACCGGTATAGCATTCCTTCTCATCCATGGGATAAATGGATCCTCTGTAGTCGTCAAAATCATGAAGGCTTGCCATCTCTCTGACCAGTTCGATGGGACTGCCGGAAATGGTGAGGACCTTGTGCCCTTCATTCTTATGCCATTTGATTCTGTTTCTGGTGAAGAGATAGTTTCGAAGCCCCATATCCCGCACCACATTATGAATGATGTGTTCGATGAAACTGCGATGATATCCTTTGATTGCTAAGGTGTAGATATTCGCCATCTTGATCAGATAGTCATCATAGGACCCTACTCTTCGATCATACTTGTCATAGTAGGGTTTCACCTGGGTAAACCAGTCCTCTTCCTTGATGATTTCACTTCGGATCATTCTCTTGAAAAGTTCCTTCATGAACACTTCTCTGTAAAGTGTTCCATCTATATCGAAAAAAGCTGCTGTTTTCATGAAAGGTCCCTCCTTCTGCTTCACTGGAAATCCAGAATGCTCATATCCAGATTTTTCAGGCTCTTTATGCATTTATCCGCTTCACCTATGAATCTCTCACTGACCGCTACCACTTTCATCCCAGCCCGTTTCGCCGACAGCACACCTGCCCTGCTGTCCTCAAAGACAGCGCATTCATCCAGTTCCATCTGAAGTTCCATGGCGCAAACAAGATACACCTCAGGATTGGGCTTGGGCGCCTTCACTTTGTGACCGTCGATGACCACATCAAAGTATTTCTTCAGCCCCGTCATTTCCAGCACCAGGGAAGTATTGTCGCTGGTGGAGGCGATGGCCGTTCTCAGTCCGTTGAATTTCAGCAGTTCCAGAAACTCCTCCACACCTTCCAGCAGATACTCCTCATCGATTTCCGTGATGTATTCGAGATACAGATTGTTCTTTTTACGAAGAACCCGCATCTTCTCCACTTCACTCATGGTGATATTCTTCATCTGCAGGAGAATCTCCAGCGACTTTGAACGTGCAACCCCCTTGATCTGTTCATTGTCCTCAACAGAAAACTCTTTCCCCAGTTCTTCCAGTATTCTCTTCCATGCTAGATAATGAAATCTGTCCGTGTTGACCAAAACTCCATCCAGGTCAAAAACGACAGCCTTGATCCCCATATATAACCTCCACAATGTTAAAATCCGATTCTGAAAAATAATGAAAACATTGAAATTTATAAAATCAATGATACCATATTTCTTCCTGTTATTTATATTATAGCGTATCTTTTGATGTATCCATAGAAATTCCGTTTGTTAAATTTCTGACATTTCATAATGCTGTTGACTCTCAAGCCACAAAGTACTATAATATTCTAGTAATTGATAATGATTTTCAATAGGGACGGTGTATAATATGTGCGTGAATGATTTAAAGCTCGGAGAAAAGGCGTTTGTGCGAAATGTCTTTGGTGATGAGAAGCTGGTGAAGAGATTATCTGCCCTAGGCTGTACAGAAGGCTGTCAGATCGAGGTAGTAAACAGAGCTCCTTTCGGAGATCCCATCGTGTTGTCTCTCAGAGGTTCGAGCATGGCTATAAGAAAGAAAGATGCCGGCAGCATACTGGTGGAGGCTTCTTTTTAATGAAAAATATTGCGTTAATCGGTAACCCTAACGTAGGGAAAACCACTCTTTTCAATCTGCTCACGGGATCCAACCAATATGTGGGAAACTGGCCCGGTGTGACAGTGGAGAAAAAAGAGGGTTACCATAATGATATAAAAGTAACTGATTTACCAGGTATCTATGCATTAGATACCTATTCTAATGAGGAGAAAGTTTCCAAGGATTTTCTGGAAAACGGAAAACCGGACCTGATCCTCAATATTGTGGATGCATCCAATCTGGAAAGAAACCTGTATCTCACCACTCAGATTCTCAAATACAACATTCCAGTGATCATCGCAATGAATATGCTGGATATCGCAGATCTGAAGGGTATGGACATCAATCCGGAGATTCTGGAGGAAGAGCTGGGCATTAGAGTCATTCCCATCATGGCCACAAAGGGCCAGGGCATCGAAAAACTCAAGGAGGCTCTTGAAGACAAGCATGTCTTCCCGAAGCCGAAACTGGAAGATTATCCAGATGAGAAGACCGCTTATGAGGAAATCAACAAGATCCTTGCAAAAGCTTCAAAGATGGTCAAGGAGTCCCAGTCGGTGACAAGAAAAATCGACAAAATCGTTCTGAACCCCATACTGGCTTATCCCATCTTCATTATGATGATCTATCTGGTGTTCAAGCTGACGTTCAGCTGGGTGGGTGCTCCGCTTTCAGATCTTCTGGACGCCTATGTGCTCACAGGAATCTCTGACTTCATGGCGGAAGTCCTTTCCACAAGCAGTCCCTGGTTCCAGTCTCTGATCATCGACGGAATCATCGGTGGCGTGGGCGCGATACTGGTATTTCTACCAATCATCATGGTGATGT
>RZYZ01000084.1 GCA_009930125.1 Clostridia bacterium
TTGACTCGGCTATTCTTTCGATCAGATTCTTCCACCACTTTATCAATACAATCACCTCATTTTCCTGAAACAACTGATTCAATGGACATTTCAATCAGGTGTTTCCTTTGATACGTTCATGATAATCGATAATTGTGAAGAAAATAAGGAGATAATAAAAACATATAGTATCACTTACATAGAATAAGTTATAAAGAAGTGCTGTAAAGTGGCAGGGCAATAGTCACTGTGGTTCCTTTCCCTCGCCCGCTTTCCACCCTGATAGTGCCCTTGTGCGCTTCCACCAGAGACTTGACGATGGTCAGTCCGATGCCCTTGCCCCCTGTGCTTCGATTCCTGGAGAGATCACTCCTGTAGAATCGCTCGAAAATATATGGAAGATCTTTCTCATCTATTCCGATGCCATCATCCTTTATGATAAGCTCAGCCTGCTCCTTTCTCTTTCTAAGCGTAACAGCCACAGTACTGCCCTGATCGGTATATTTCAGTGCATTGGAGATGATATTCACCAGCACCTGATTGAGACGGTCCGCATCCCCAAAAACAAAGACATCCTCACAAAAATCTGCATGGATGGTTTTATCGTCAGCGAGAAACAGAGGTTCGAATCCTTCCATGATATCTGCTGTGAGCTCAGAAAGATTGATCTTTTTCATCACAAGCCTGGCCTGACCACTTTCCATATAGGACAAGTCTCCCAGATCCTTGATAAGACTTGTGAGTCTTCTGATTTCATCCTGAAGCAGCATCAGCCTATCAGGCGTCGGTTCCCATACGCCATCGATGAAGGCCTCCAGATGACTGTTCACGGTGGACAGCGGGGTCCTCAGTTCATGGGCGATGTCTGCAGTAAGCCTTTTTCTCAGTTCTTCCTGGTTCTCCAGACGAATTGCCATCTTCCTGATGGACCCGGCCAGTTCATCAAGCTCCATTGTATCCGAGTCCACATCTTCCACCAGCTGGTACTTTCCCTCTTCGATGCGCTTCGCGTTGTCTTGTATGGCATAGATGGGACGCAGAAAATTCCCTTTGATCTTGTTTTTCAGAAGCATGCCGATGAAGAGTGACATCACAGCAGATACAAGATAGATGAAATTTATGGTGAGAAGAAAATTTCTGTCCGGAGATGCTGAAAAGATGCTCTTGGATCTACCTATGATGATGGTTCTCTCCTCCCCATAGGAATATTCCCTGTAGCTGAATGTCTCAGGATCCATATAGTTCACCCTGTCATCGATATTCCCATTCTCATCCACGGGTTCTCGGGTGCTGAGGATCACCTTTTTCTCCTCATCCTCAAGAATCACTTCCGCTTTCATGGTAAATGCATAGTGCTCTATACTCATGAGATCCTGTTCATCCAGTAAACCATCTTCAGAAAGAAGCTCTCTTGTATATTCCGCGATAGCCTGATCATCGGATTCCTGCGCCGATCTGAGATACGTTGTGAAGAACACATTCATGCCTATATTGGACAGTACGGTAATGAGAAGAACGGAGGACAAAGAGACTAAGGAAAAATATCGTCCGAGTTTCTCTCCTATTCTCATCATTTCACATCACCCATGAACTTGTACCCCACGCCATAGACGGTCAGAATATACGTAGGATTTTTCATATCATCTTCGATTTTATGTCTGATGTTCTTGATGTGTGTATCTATGGTTCGGTCATACCCTTCAAAATCAAACCCCAGAGCCACACTGACAATTCTAGATCTTGTGAATACCTGGTCTGGATACTGAACCAGAGTGTGGAGAATTTTATACTCATTGGGGGTAAGACTAATCTCCTCTCCTCTCTTTCTTACGATTCTTCTGCTGTTATCAAGGACGAGGTCCTCATTTCTGAAGGAATAGATTTCAGAAAGGTTTCCTTTGCTTTTTGCTCTCCGGATGATGGCATTGACTCTTACCACCAGTTCTCTTGGACTGAATGGTTTGGTGAGATAATCATCTGCTCCGAGGCTGAAGCCCGTTATTTTGTCATCTTCTGATGTTTTGGCTGTGAGCATGAGAATCGGCACATCGGAAATCTTTCGAATTTCTCTGCAGATTTCTTCCCCTGACATGTCCGGGAGATTAAGATCCAATATAAGAAAATCAGGTTCGATTTCATGAAACATTTCCAGTGCTTTTAAACCACGATCCGCCACATAGACCTCAAAGCTGTTTTTTCTAAGATAGTCACTTACCACATCCAGGAGATTATGTTCATCATCTATTATGAGTATTTTTTCAGGCATATGCGCTCCTCCATTTCATGAGACTTCTTAAAATGAGCATAGCGTAAATCTTCATACACTTCAAACATAATTCTCAGCTGGAACTGAACCTGAGGATGGGACTTCTCCATATAGAAAAGGCCAGCTGCAATCAGCCGGCCTTTCCTTTTCCATTTATTCAAGAAGTGTTGTTTACCGAGTTATTTACCGAACTGTGCGTCGTTGTTACCTGAATCTGATGTCCACATCTCAAGCATGTTGATAGGGTCATTAAAGTCAGCGATCCATCCGTTTCTGGCTACGTCGAAGTTTCCTGCTTTTCTTTCATTCAGGAATACACTCCATTCAAGAGTCTTGATGGTCATATCGATACCGACCACAGCAAGGTCCTGCTGAATGGCTTCTGCTACTGCAATATGTCCTGAAGATTCATTGGTCACATATTCAAAGCTGATTGGATTGGATGCATCAAGCATTCCATCTGCAGTCATGGTGAATCCTGCTTCTTCAAGCAGTGCAATGGCTTCATCCACATTTTCATTGGAGTATACTGGATCGAAATATCCTACGCTTTCTTCATCAGGATAGGTGTAATCCGCATCGTTTTCCTTGAATACGCCACCATGTCCATCCATCATTCCTGCTGGAATGAATGCATTGGCTGGAACCTGTCCAGTCTGGCCGATGTTTTCAGCGATGTAACCTCTGTCGATGAGAAGCGCAATGGCTTTTCTCATGGCATTGGCCTGTTCTACAGTCTTTCCTTCAAACAGTGGGCTCTTGACATTGAATGTCACATAGTAGGTTCCAAGCTGTTCCACGATATTGAATTCAGGATCATCCAGTAAGGATGCGATTTCATCTGTAGGAACTGTATCGATGAACTGAAGGTCTCCGGAGTTGTATGCGGCGTAGATTGCAGCATCATCGTCACTGAGCATGAATTCCAGTCTTTCGATGGTTACTTCATCCGCTCTGTAGAAGTTCGGATTCTTCACATATACCATACTTTCATTATGGTTCCATGTTTCAAGTGTGTATGCACCATTGGATACAAATCCTGCTTCCAGTGCCCATGCGCCAGGGTTTGTGGCGTAATCTGCTGGAGCTTCCACTTCGCTCTGCTTCAGAGGCAGATAGGTTGGGAATGCAACAAGGTCCAGGAAGTATGCGGTAGGTGCTGCAAGAACAACTGTAAGGGTCTTTCCATCTTCAGATGCTGTGACCTGAAGATCATTGTCGTCATATCCGGCAATGGCATTGAACATGTAGCTGTAGTCTGCACCGGTGTCAGGATTTGCAGCACGTTTCCATGCATATTCGAAATCCTTCGCATTCAGTTCAGATCCATCACTCCACTTGAGTCCGTCTTTCAGAGTAAACACATAAGTCAGTCCGTCTTCGGATTCTGTGTAGCTTTCTGCCAGAGCTGGTGCCAATGCACCCTTGTCATCATAGGTATAGAGACCGATGAAGGTATTGGCTGCAAGGGTTGCTCCATCTACGGTACTGTTCAGAGCTGGGTCCAGCTTATCTGGCTCACTTGCCAGCTGAAGTTTCAGTACGTTATCAGGTGCGGAGCCATACATGAAGAACTTTGTGCCGAATGGATTGGCATAAAGGCCTGTCACTTCCGGTTTCTGAAGATAAATGTCATTGTAGTAGTAGATTGGAACAAGCGCGAAGGTCTCCATGAGCATATCTTCCGCTTCATGCATCAGGGCTTCACGAGCGACAAAGTCTGTGCTGGCCTTGATTTCCTTGATCAGGGCATCATAGGCTTCCCATTCTGGAAGCGGATTTGCATCAGCAGGTTCCTCTTCACCAGGTTCTTCTTCAGCAGGTTCCTCTGCCGGAGTCTCTGCAGGTTCTTCGGGAGCCTCTTCATTGTTACTGCAGGCGGCAAGCACCGACATGGACATGAAAGCGGCAAGTAACAGTGCAATGAGCTTTTTCATAGTAATTTCCTCCTTTTAACTTTGTTCTTGTCAACTTCTATTCAGGCATTTCTCCTCAGAATGATTTGTCCCCTTCTGCAGAGAAATGTGAGAATCGGTATGAATGAAATCTTATTTATTCCAGCATGCTACAAAATGTCCAGCTCCACGATCGGTCAGCGGCGGAACCTTTTCCGCACATTCTTCCGTGGCATAACGACATCTTGTTCTGAAGGAACATCCGCTTGGCATATTCAGTGGACTGGGTACATCTCCTTCGAGAATGATTCTTTTCTTCTCTCTGCTGATTTTCGGATCCGGGATCGGAACAGCCGAAAGCAGGGAAAGGGTGTAGGGATGAATGGGATGATCGTTCAGCTCATCCGCATCGGCGATTTCCACGATCTTTCCAAGATACATCACAGCAATTCTGTCCGCCAGGTGATGGACGACCAGTAGATCATGGGCGATGAAGAGATAGGCCACCCCTAGTTTCTTCTGAAGGTCTTCAAACATATTGAGCACCTGCGCCTGAATGGAAACATCCAGGGCTGATACCGGTTCATCACAGACGATGAACTTCGGATCCACTGCCAGGGCTCTGGCAATTCCGATACGCTGTCTCTGTCCGCCAGAGAATTCATGGGCATACCTTGCGGCATGCTCCGCATTGAGTCCGACCAGCTCCATGAGCGATAGTATTCTTTCTCTTCTTTCCTTTTTCGTCTTGCAGAGATTATGCACATCAAAGGGCTCTCCGATGATGTCTTCCACAGTCATTCTAGGATTCAGAGAAGAATAGGGATCCTGAAAGACCATCTGCATGTTCCTTCTCATGGACTGGATATTCTCTTTACTGACCAGTTCTCCATCAAAGAGCACCGTTCCGTCTGTAGGCTCATAGAGCCTGATGATGGAGCGTCCCACGGTGGTCTTCCCGCAGCCGCTTTCTCCCACAAGGCCCAGGGTTTCACCCGGTTTAATCTTGAAGGATACATCATCCACCGCTTTCAGTGGTACGGTCTTGAACAAGCCCATTCTGATGGGAAAATACTGTTTCAGGTTCTGAACTTCAACCAGATATTCCGCCGCCATGGTCATCCTCCTTCCGGCTTTCTTCGGCCATCTTCTTCACATTGAGCCAGCAGGATGCTTTGTGCGTTTCACTCAAAGTCAGCTCTTCCGGCACAGTTGTAAGGCATACTTTCATGGCACTGTCGCATCGGCTGGCAAAAGCGCATCCGGGCGGCATGTTGATGATATTGATTGGCGATCCCGCTATGGGCTTCAGCCTCTCCTTGATTCTCGTGATGTTCGGAATGGAGTTCAGAAGGCCCTTGGTGTATTCATGGGATGGGTTATAGAAGATATCATCTGCCGTGCCCCGTTCGCATACGCGTCCGCCGTACATGACGATGATTTCGTCGCACATCTCGGCAATAACCCCTAAATCATGGGTTACCAGAATGATCGACATGCCCAGTCTTCCCTGAAGCTCCTGCATCAGTTCCAGAATCTGAGCCTGGATGGTCACGTCCAGTGCCGTAGTCGGTTCATCCGCGATGAGGATATCCGGTTCACAAGCCAGCGCCATGGCAATCATGACTCTCTGTCTCATCCCCCCTGAAAGCTCAAAGGGATACTGCTTCACTCTCTTTCGTGGTTCATTGACGCCTACAAGCTCCAGCATTTTCACAGCATGTTCTCTGGCTTCCTTCTGATTACGGTCTGTATGGAGAAGAATGGCTTCCTCCAGCTGATTACCGATGGTAAACACCGGATTGAGGCTCGTCATGGGGTCCTGAAAGATGATGCTGACATTCTTTCCTCTGAAATTATGAATCTGCTTTTTACTGTATTTCAGTACGTCCTCACCGTTGTAGAGAATCTGCCCTTTGGTCACCTTTCCCGTATCCGCAAGGATACTCATGATGGAGTAGGCTGTGACACTTTTGCCAGAACCGGACTCCCCAACGATGCCCAGAATCTTTCCTTTCTCAAGATTGAACGATACACCGTTCACCGCCTGCACTTCTCCGGCATCTGTAAAAAAAGATGTATGCAGATCTTTGACCTCTAATAGATATTCACTCATCGTATCACTTCCTTAATTTCGGATCGAAGGCATCTCGCATGCCGTCTCCCAGAAGATTCAGGGAGAGTACGATCATACTGATGATGGCAGCAGGAAACAGCAGTTTATAAGGATAACTCTGAAGTCCTTCTCTTGCCGCATTGGCAAGACTGCCTAAGGACGGCATGGGTGCCTGAACGCCTAACCCAACGAAACTCAGAAAGCTTTCGGTGAAGATCGCAGCTGGTATCTGCAGTGCAGTGGAGATGATGATCACACTGATGCTGTTGGGAAGAATATGTTTCCTGATGATTCTTGGCGCCTTTGCCCCCACAGCTTTGGCTGCGAGAACATAGTCATTCTTCTTGATGGATAGAATCTGCCCTCTTACAAGTCTTGCCATACTTACCCAGTACAGCAGCCCGAAGACCAGGAAGATACTGATCATATTGCTGCCGAGCCGATTCACCAGGGGACCTCCCACATCGGAAAGCACCTGGTCAAGAACCACGGACAGTAAGATGATGATCAGCATGTCCGGAAGAGAGTAGATGATATCCACAATTCTCATCATGATGAGGTCCGCCCGACCGCCCACGTATCCGGAAATACTGCCGTAAAGCAGTCCGATGACGAGGACGATGAGACTGGCAAAAAGACCTACCCCAAGGGATACTCTCGTGCCGTATACCACACGGATGAAATAGTCTCTGGAGAGGGCATCCGTTCCGAAGATATGCGGAAAGACTTCCCCACCATTATCGATGAATTCCTGTTCCAGTTCCGAGTATTCGAAAGGTCCGAGGTTTTTGGCTCCACGGTCTCTCATTCCATTCACTGATATGATTTCAGAATACTTATAGGGCACCACCATGGGTGCTACGACGATTGTGATCAGTATGATGGCGATGACCACAAGACTGAAGACCGCCAGTGGATTTTTCAGAAGCTTCTTCACTCCATCTCTCAGAAAAGTCGTGGATTCCCCCATGACCTCCTGTTGTCTCTTTTCTTCTTCTGTAGCCAATTCAAACATGTTGGGATCAAGCTGCATGCTGAACGGTTTTTTCATCGGATGTTTCTCTGTGTTCTGCATCATTTTCTCCCTCCTTTAATCGAAACTGATTCTTGGATCTACAAGTTTATAGATCAGGTCGCTGATCAGATTGGCCATGACCATGAGCGTGGCCAGAAAGATGGTTGTGGCCATGATCATGGGATAATCTCTGTTTGTGATTCCGCTTACGAATTTGGAGCCCAGTCCACCAATGGTGAATACAGTTTCCACCACAAGACTTCCTGTAAGAATATACGCTGTCATAGGTCCCACATAGGTGATGATGGGTATCAGTGCATTTCTGAGCGCATGCTTGAAGATGATTTTCCATCCCACCACGCCTTTGGCTTTCGCGGTTCTTACATAGTCCTGACCCAGGGCGTCCAGCATACTGCTCTTGGTGAGCCTTGTGATATAAGCCATGGGATAAAGGGACAGCGAAATCACCGGAAGAATGTAGTTCGTGGATTCCGCGTTCCACACCTGAATCCATCCTAACTGGATGGAAAACACAAGGAGCAGAATCGTCGCCAGCACAAAGCTTGGTACCGCCGTGGCCAGTGTGGAAAAGAAAATGATGATTCGGTCCGGAAGCTTATTTCTGTTCAATGCAGCGATGCTGCCAAGGGTTACCCCGAAAAACAGTGCCACCACCACAGCCATGCCTCCTAGTTTCGCTGAAGTGGAGAAGGATTCCGTAATGGTCAGCATGATGTCTCTTCCGGTCTTGAGAGATACTCCGAAGTCTCCCTCCAGAATATTCCCAAGATAGAGCACATACTGCTGAGCAATGGGCTTATCCAGATTGAACCTCGCTTCCAGAACGGCTTTGACGGCAGGACTAGGTGCCTTCTCCGCATCAAAGGGTCCTCCCGGGATTGCATTCATGGTGAAAAATGTGATGGCTGTAATAATGAGCACGGTCAGTGCCGCAAGCCCTACACGCTTTACTACATAACGAAGCACATCAAGCTCCTCCTTTCAATTCCACTTCTTTAAAAGCATTGAGTTATAGTTATTGTATTAACATCAATATTATTCCTTTATTAACATTTTGTCAACAATATCCAAATTGAGGTAATAATTCAGCAAACTTAAACAATTCTAAAAACATTGATTTCAGCCACTCATAGCTGGTCCATGAACTAGTCTTCTCTCTGAGCATCTCAATTGTCCTGTATCTGAGCATAAAAAATGAGCATCTGGTGGATTTCCAGTGCTCATGTTTCATCCATATTTTATCTTTAATTTCTATACCAATGTTTAGTGGGCATTCACTTTATATATACGGTGACCTTAAACTCGTCTGTATTATCTTAAAATGGAGCGGTTGAGGTCTTTCTATTCTTCCCTCTTCTCAAATCTCACCCATTCACTCTCAATGAGTACCACCACATACTCCTTCCCATCACTGATTCTTGCATAAACAGCATC
>RZYZ01000363.1 GCA_009930125.1 Clostridia bacterium
TCTCGGCTTCATCCTGCTCATGGTCCGCGTAGCGAAGCTCTCCCCGAAGTATTTATATAAAGGGGTAAAACCGGTATTCGTCCTGATCATCTTCACGGCGTTTCTGAACATGTTCGTGACCAAGGGCACCCAGGATACGCTTCTTCTGGATTTCTGGATCTTCAAGATCTACAGGGAAGGGGTCTATCAGGCGCTGTTCATGACCTTCAGGCTGGTGTTCCTCATCATGGGTACATCCATTCTGACGTTGACCACATCGCCCATCGAGCTGACAGACGGCATTGAAAGTCTGCTGAAACCTTTCAAGAAGATCGGCGTGCCGGCCCACGAGCTGGCCATGATGATGAGCATCGCCCTTCGGTTCATTCCGACCCTCATGGATGAGACGGATAAGATCATGAAGGCGCAGATGGCAAGAGGTGCAGACTTCGAGTCCACCAATATCATCAAGAAGGCCAAAAGCCTGATTCCGCTTCTGGTGCCGCTGTTCATCTCTTCCTTCCGAAGAGCGGAGGAGCTGGCCATGGCCATGGAAGCCCGAAGCTACAGAGGGGGAGAAGGCAGAACCCGAATGAAGCAGTTGAAGTATAACCCAAGAGATTTCGGAGCCTTCGGGATTTTCGCAGTGCTTGTGCTCCTGACATTTGCTCTGCGCTACACGAATCTGTTCTAATTGAATTGAAGAAGAGACCATTTCTTATAGAGAGAAATGGTCTTTCCCATATAAGGAGGAACTTATGAAAATATTACTCTATGTGGAATATGACGGAACGGCTTTCCATGGATATCAGAGGCAGAAGGAAGTGCGGACCGTACAGGAGGAGCTGGAGAAAGCGCTGAGCATGCTCCTGAAGGAGGAAATCCACGTATCCGGGTCTTCCAGAACCGATGCGGGGGTTCATGCCAGAAGGTATCCCGTGTCCTTTGAAACCAGTGGAACCATCCCTCCGGAGAAGATCGCCGTGGCCCTGAACCAGTTTCTTCCGGAGGATCTGAAAGCCCAGGCGTCTCTTGGTGTAAAAGACGACTTTGATGCCCGCTTTCATTCCAGAGGCAAGACCTATTCCTACCGTTTTCTGAGAAGAAGCCAGCCCTCTGCACTCTATCGCAGCTACGCCTATCTGGTGCGCCAGGAGCTGGACCTTCAAAAAATGAGGAAAGTGGCAGAGGCTTTTCTAGGCACCCATGACTTCACGGGGTTTCGCTCCGTGGGCAGCAGCGATCCCAATCCTGTGAAGGAAATGAGGGAGATCCGGATTGTGGAAGAAGGGGAATTTCTGGTGCTCTACATAACTGCTTCGGGCTTTCTCTACAACATGGCAAGAATCATAGCTGGAACCCTTCTGGATGCGGGCTTAGGAAGAATCATCAGAGAGGAAGTGGAGGATATTCTGGCGTCCGGGCAGCGTGGGAAATCCATGGTGCTGCCGCCCTGGGGTCTCTATCTGGAAGAAGTCTATTACGAGGAGATGGATCTCTGAAGAAATGTGGGTCTCCACTGGAGATTGAGTGGTCGGCCTTCAGTCTGATTTTGTCGGAAAGTGCGATATATTCAGGGGGTATATAAGATCTGCCTTTCGGAAAGAGATGAATAATCTGGAAATTTACAGGGAATGACAGTATATATTGTTGCTAAAATGAAATAATTTTGATACTCTTACTATACTAATATATATGCGTACTGAATTGCGTTCAGAGACGGGGGAAATCAGCGAAGTAGTCCGTTACACTGACGTTATGGAACAGGAGTTGTTTTATCATGAATTATCTGGTTCAGTTTCAGATCAATATCTTTGC
>RZYZ01000364.1 GCA_009930125.1 Clostridia bacterium
GGAAAGCGCACATCTCCCGATGCTCTCAGGGCATTGACGAAGATGAGATTCTGGCTTCTGCCCGCTTCCACGATGAAGTTATAGAGGAGCACCGTACCGGCCAGAGCGATGATGTCTTTGCTATCAGTGAGAATACCGAGAAGAGGCACTCTGAAAAGTACAAGCACCGTGCAGAAAGTCATGCTCACCAGGAAGGATACTCTGGCGGAGTAGAGGGTGAGCCCATTGGCTTTTTCCTTCTCCTTCGCACCCATATGCCATCCCACCATGATGGAAGTGCCCTGACCCAGGGACACGGCGAACACATAGACGAAACTGACCAGGGTATTGCTGTAGGAATAGGCGGTGATGGCATCTTCTCCCAGTTTTGTGATGAAGATCATCATGATGAGCTTTGCCAGGGTATAGGAGATCTGCTCTCCCGCCGCAGGTGCACCATAATGGAGAATTTTTGGGACTACCGCTCTGAAATCCTTTCTGCTGTAGTGCACAGGAAAACCGTGAAAGGCCATCTTGTAGACGATGAACCCCAGAATCACAAGGCCGATGCCCTTGCTGATCACTGTGGCCCAGGCGGCGCCGGCAGCGCCCATGGAAGGCAGTCCCAGTTTTCCGTAGATGAGCACATAGTTCAAAAGCACATTGATGAGATTCATGAGAAAGGAGACCTTGAAGGTGGTCCTGGTCTTTCCATGAGCCCGAAGAAACATGGAAAAGGTGATGGAGATAAGCTGCAGGAAAAGGAAACTTCCGATGATCACCATATAGTCTTTTGCGAAGGCGAGCATCTGTCCATCAATGTTCAGGAAGGATAAAATGGTGGGATGGAGCACCACGATGAGACTGCTGAAGAGGATGCCCAGGATGAGATTGATGAAAAGAGCTGAAAGGGTGAGTCTCTGGATCTCTCCTCTGGATTTTCCGGCCCCGATATACTGGGCAAGAAGAATACCGGTCCCTGCTATGATGATGTTTCCCGCAATCTGAATGAGAAAGAGGAACTGGTTCACGACGCCAACGGCCCCTACGGCCACATCGCTGTATTTTGACAGCATCAGGGTATCCATGCTCCCGATGATGGAAAAGAGCAGGCTTTCGAAATAAATGGGATAGCTGAGTTTCAGCAGTTTTTTACGATCACTCATGATGAATTCTACTTCCTTTTTCTGATATAATGAATATTATACAATCCTGATAGGGATGAAATCTTGCAGAATTGAGGTAAAAAGTGATACAAATGAATCATATTGGACTGGATTATTATGAAACAAAAAAACATGGCACGGACTCTCTGCCCTTTGCGGTGTATCTTTCCAAGATTCCGGAGAAACTCTCCTCCTATCCGATGCACTGGCATGAGGAGATGGAGATCATCTATGTGGAGTCAGGGAGTTGCAGGATCACCATCGATGGAGAAAAGTTCACTGCGCGAGCGCAGGATCTCATCCTCATCTCTCCCGGCATGATCCATGCCATCGATCAGGTGGAGGACCACGCTGCGGTGTATTACAATGTGATTTTCCATCCTGGGATGATCATGGCGAAAGAGGAGAAGGATGTGCTCAGTGTCCGTTATCTGGCACCACTCCTTCGGGGAGAAAAGATCTTCACCACAAGAATTCCCCTGGATACGCCTTCCGAGAATGAAATCAAGGATCTTGTAGAGAGATTCATGACCTATCGGGGAAGAGAGCAAGAGGAAAGCCTGGTGTTTCTTGTGAAAAGCACCCTGCTGGAGCTTTTCTACCACCTGAGGGGTCATCTCAAGGAGAGCGAGAGCAAACC
>RZYZ01000365.1 GCA_009930125.1 Clostridia bacterium
ATGGCTGAGATGAAGACCCTGGGGGAAACCATCAAGGAGCTGGATGGTAAGGTCAGAGATCTGGATGAAAAGATCGAGTACATCATGATGAGGCTGCCGAATATTCCCAATGAGAATGTGCCGGCAGGAAATACCGATGAAGACAATGTGGAAATCAGAAAATGGGGAGAGCCTAGAAAGTTTGCCTTTGACCCCAAAGCCCACTGGGACATCGGTTCCGATCTGGATATCCTGGATTTTGAACGTGCCGGAAAAGTAACAGGTTCAAGATTCACTTTCCTCAAGGGATATGGTTCCAGAATCGAAAGAGCCATCATCAACTATTTCCTGGATACCCATACGGACCATGGCTATGAAGAAGTGATGCCACCCTTCATGGTCAATCGTCAGTCCATGACCGGAACAGGCCAGCTTCCTAAATTTGAAGAGGATGCATTCAAGTTGACGGAAGACGACTATTTCCTCATTCCCACAGCGGAAGTGCCTGTAACCAACATGTACAGAAATGAGACCTTCCAGGTGGAGGACCTTCCGATCAAGCATGTGGCTTACTCTGCCTGCTTCAGAGCAGAGGCGGGTTCAGCGGGAAGAGATACAAGAGGACTCATCAGGCAGCATCAGTTCAACAAGGTGGAGCTTGTGAAGTTCACAAGGCCAGAAGATTCCTATGCGGAGCTGGATAAGCTTGTGGAAGATGCGGAAAGAGTGCTTCAGGGACTGGGACTTCCCTACAGAGTCGTCAGGATCTGCAAAGGGGACTTAGGCTTCACAGCTGCCCTGAAGTTCGATATCGAAGTCTGGATGCCAAGCTACAACCGCTATGTGGAGATCTCAAGCTGTTCCAATTTCGAGGATTTCCAGTCCAGAAGAATCAACATCAAGTACAAGGAAAGCCAGAAGGACAAACCGAA
The DNA here is from genome assembly GCA_009930125.1 of Clostridia bacterium. GTDB lineage: Bacteria > Bacillota > Clostridia > Clostridiales > Clostridiaceae > Proteiniclasticum. The sequence continues at coordinate 912 of RZYZ01000365.1, forward strand.
GTTCGTGCATACGCTGAATGGTTCAGGTGTGGCCATCGGAAGAACCGTGGCAGCCATTCTTGAAAACTTCCAGAATGAAGATGGAACCGTAACGATTCCTGAAGCGCTGAGACCTTATCTCAAGGGAGAAGCACTGATCAGATAGACTGAAAAGGCATGAGAAGGGGGTTGTGTTTTTCCTGACACAACTTCCATTTTCTTCTAGAAACTCATTGACATGCATTTTTTATGTTGATATAATACATATTGTCGCTATACTCATGGAGAGATGGTCGAGTTGGTTTAAGGCACCGGTCTTGAAAACCGGCGTACCTTTACGGGTACCGAGGGTTCGAATCCCTCTCTCTCCGCCATCAGTATAGCGGCTTTTTTTATTTTGTTCAGAAAATCTCAGAACCGTTTTGTCTGGAGAAGTCCGTTTCGTAGAGAATCAGGCTTCTCTTTATTAATGTCTCCATTTTAATGGAGAATAAATTTTCCTTCGGATTGATTTTATACCTCCAAATCAACTATAATGAGATGAAAATGTTTAAAAGGCAGGTACAGCAATGGATATCGAAATCATAAGAAGTGTTATTCTTAATATCGGACTCCTGGTCATCATCGCCGTGATGCTGTCCCGTTTCAGGATGATCAGAAGATTCATCACTGGGGAAAGGAAATCCTTCGGCGAGCAGATTTTTCTGATTCTTCTCTTTGGCATCATCGGAATCATCTCCACCCTGACCGGATATGAGGTCCATGGGGCCATAGCCAATACGAGAGTGATCAGTGTCATCGCCGGAGGAATCATCGGTGGTCCGGTGGTGGGCATCGGAGCGGCTGTCATTGCAGGTCTGCACCGATACTTCATTGACGTCAATGGCATCAC
>RZYZ01000366.1 GCA_009930125.1 Clostridia bacterium
ACATGGTACATCGAGGATTAAAGGAGAGATTGAATGAGCAATATGAATATCAGACAAAAACTATTGAATATACAAGGGGATTTAAAGGCTCCTAAAAATAGGACGAACACCTTTGGGAAATATAAATACAGAAGCGCAGAGGACATACTGGAAGCTGTTAAGCCACATTTGGTTGACAATAAACTAGCGCAGACTATATCGGACGAAGTATTCGCATCAGGCGACAGAGTGTACGTAAAGGCGACAGTAACGCTATATGATACCGAATCAGAAGAAACAATATCTACATCAGCTTACGCAAGAGAAGAATTTGACAAGAAGGGAATGGATTCAGCACAGCTCACAGGTTCTACATCTTCATATGCTAGAAAGTATGCTCTAAATGGAATGTACGCCATTGATGACACACAGGATGCTGACGGGTACAACGGATCACCGACTAAAACTGATATGACAGAGAAAATTGAAAAAGTGACGGAGAAGGAAGTCCTGGAATTAATAGAAATCGGCAAAAAGAAAGGGCAGGACGAAGAAGCGCTCAAACTAGGGGCACTGAAATATTATCGTGTGAACGACCTGAGAAAGCTGCCGAAGAAATCCCTTGCCGACCTGAAAGAGAAAATCAAGAAACTGCCTGATGTGAATATTTACGAAGGCACACCATTTGACAAGTAAAGGAGAGAGTATGAACAGAGAAGAATATGTTGAAATGTTAGTCAGGGAGTACATGAAGATTCGGAAGATTGATATGGAGAATGAATACCGTCTGAATATGTATCCTCATGAGGGGGAGTTCATAATCAGCATGAGCAATAACGCTGAAGTAGGAAATGGATGGTTGTTCATCTACGTAAAACCGTATGACGATTCGGAAAAAGATTTGAAAGAACACTTTGAGCTGCTTACAGATTTCGTGGACAAAAGATGCGCTGAAATATTCGAGGGGGAGAATACAGTTGGGTAAATACTACTGGATGAAGATGCACGACAACTTCTTCGACCGATTCGAGATTAAGAAGTTGAGAAGGATACCAGGTGGCGATACCTACACGATCATCTACCTGAAGCTATTGATTCTATCACTCAACACAGACGGCAAAATCCCCTTTGAGAGACTTGAATCAAACATAGTGAAGGAGATTGCCCTGAAGATAAACGAGGACGATACGAGCGTGGAAATGGCCGTGAATGCCTTACAGATGTTGAAGCTACTGGAAGAGGTTGACGGAGACGTGGAGCTTCCTGAGCACAGCAAGGTGACGGGAAACGCCAAGCTACCACCACCAAGCAGAAAAGCACTCCCGAATAAAATAAAGAAAAGCTACGGACAGTACAACAACGTGAAGCTATCCGATGATGATTTGCAGAAACTGGCAGACTTCTTTGGCAGCGATATCATCAGAAATCAGAAAATCGAGGACATGTCACTCTATCTGAAGTCGAAAGGAGATAAATATAAAGACCATTGCGCCACCCTAATGACGTGGGGGCGAAAGGACGGATTCGGAACGAAGAAACGCACACCCAAGAAGAAGTTTGATGTAAATGATTGGGTATAAAGGGGGGATTGAATGAATGAATTTAATAGTATCCAGGCCGAGCAGGAGATTCTAGGCTCCATCATGACAGACAACGAGATAATCCCCGAACTGGCAGAGAAGCTGAAACCTGAAGATTTCTTCTTTGATAAGCACCAACTCATTTACACGAAAATTCTAGGATTGTATAAGAACAGTCAGCAGGTTACGGCCATCACACTATATGAAACACTCCAAGGTTCA
>RZYZ01000085.1 GCA_009930125.1 Clostridia bacterium
TGCTTTGACATCTGTTACATGCATCAGTTTTCCTCCTCGATGATGACCATGGCCACAGCCCTTTCCCGGTCATGGGAAATGGTCAGATGAACGCGAAACCTCTTCTCTCCGAATCTTCCTGTCAGGTGGCTCATGAGCGGCACCATGTTGAAGTGGGGTTTGCCTTCCTCATCCTTCAGCACTTCGATTTCCTTGAAGGAGATCCCCTTGATGCCCGTTCCCAGGGCTTTGGAGAAGGCTTCTTTAGCCGCATAGAAGCCGGCCAGTCTCGACTTGGACTGCCCGCTTCTGTCTATTTCCCCTTCCGTGAAGATCCGATTCTTTCTTCTTTCTGTCTGAAAGGCTCGATGGACCCTTTCTATTTCGATGATATCAATCCCGGTACCTAAAATCATGCACTCACCACCTGTCTTTTACCCTAAATTATACTATGAAGAATATAGTATGATAAGAGATGTTAAATGACTTAGACCATTGTTCTTAGAAAGTTTATATTAGTCTTCTGCATGAAAAAAGCGCTCTGCTGGTTTAATTGCAGAACGCCTGTAATCGTCTATGAATCTTTCCTACTGGTCTTCACTGTCTTCTTTTGTTTCCAGAGTCTTCTGGAACCTTTCCTTCAGCGCTTTGAACTTACGCTCGGCAATGGTCAGGGAGGTCTTCTCCTCTTCTTTCTGCTCCTTGTCCTCATTCTGATTCTTATTCCTTCCATTCTTACGGATGAAAGGATGCTCTGCCCCTCTCACCTCTATGAGATAGGAATTCAGAGAGGAACCCAGAATCATGATGATGGAAGTCAGAGAGAGCCACAGAAGGAGACCGATGACGGCTCCGAGGGTGCCGTAGAATCTGGAGTAGTTGGCAAAATTATTGATGTAGAACTGGAACAGAAAGGTTACAGTAATCCAGAGCAGTGTTGAAAAAACAGCGCCCGGGAAGGCATATTTGAACCGGATGTTTCGGATGGGAATGAACATGTAGGCCAGAGAAAGGATTCCGAAGAGAAGCGCCACCGGTACAATGATTCTGAGCACTTCGATGAGTCCCGCTGCCGGAAAATATGGAAAGTAGGATGTGATGAGGGCCAGAATCTGCTTCCCGAAGACAATCCCCACCAGCGCCAGAAGAATCGTCGTGGCCAGCAGGATGACCCAAACGATGGAGATGACGTATTTGTAGACAATACCACGGTTGTTTTTAAATCCCATGGACTTGTTCATTCCTTTCATGAAAGCACGGAATCCACCTGAGGATGTATAGACTGCAGCAAAAACCGATGCGGATAACAGACCGCCTCGCTGATTCTGCACAAGGTCCACCACAGGTCCGCTGACCAGTTTGTAGATATCCTCCGGAAAACTGGTCCGCAGAAGATTCAGCACATAGCTGGTATCCAGCCCTAAATAGGCAATGAGTGTCATGATAAAGATCAGAAAAGGGAAGATGGACAGGAGGAGCCCATAGGTAAGCTGATAGGCATAGGCGATGCTGTCTTCTCTTTTGATCTTATCCAGAAATCCCTTTATGAAAGCCAATGACTTGTTCATTTCCAACCCCCTTCGGCTATGTGATTCGTTCTATAGCCGTATACTATTACTAAAATTATACAATAGATGAGCGGATATGCCCAAACACATTACCGTGAACAAAGGATAAACATCCGGTTAAGCCCCGTCAGAATACCGGTTTCAGAAAGAAACAGCTGAAAGGAAAAGGTGGGCTCACCACCCTTACGGATGATCCGCCCACCTTCAAACTCATTTATGCGATGATTTCCTCTTCTCTGTTGATGGAAGCGGATTCTATGGATACCAGCTCCTTGTCTCCTTCAAAGAAGAGATTCTTTGAAATGATGGCGCTCATAAGCTCCTCCACTTCCAGATTCGTGATGTCGGTTCTCACCTTGGGAAGTCTCAGGTTGTAGTTTCTACCTTCCTTGGTCTGAAAAGTCATTGTAAGAGTATTCATAAATTCCTACCTCCTATGCCGCTGTGATTTCGCTGACGTCCTGCATGCTGATACCCTCGCAGTTCTGCTCGGATAAAGCCGCAATCATGAGTGCCACTTCATGAAGATCTTCTGGAAGCGCCGTCGTCTTGAAGTTTCTCACCCTTCTGGTTTCGCCCACGGATTTCCCCTGGTCGTTGAACCTCTCAAAAGTAAGAATCAGGTCCTTGGATAGATTTGTTACTGTTACTGTCATTATTACCAACCCCTTTCATAACTTAATTATGCGGTTCCATACCAATGAGCAGAAAATCCTCACATAAATTCACGAGTTTATTAATCTTTGATGCTATACTGGAAAGAAAGAAGTAAAACCGGGAGGAATGGATATGATCGTCTTGAAGAATACCTATCTCACCATCGAACTCACCCAGCAGGGCGCGGAGCTTCTCAGCATCAAAGATATGGAAGGCCAGGAGTATCTGCTTAGAGATGAGAAGCACTGGGGCTATAGCGCGCCGCATCTTTTTCCTGTAGTGGGTGTCCTCAGCCAGAACCAGCTCCTGCATGAGGGCGTTTCCTATCCTGTCAGAAGACACGGCTTTGCCAGGAATATGGCCTTTCGCATTCTGGAGCAGACCGAAACCAGGGTCAGCTTCCTTCTGGAAAGCAGTGAAGAAACGCTGAAGCTCTACCCTTTCCCCTTCAGATTCATCGTGGACTATGTTCTAGACGGGAAACGCATCTCCATCGGATACAGGACGGAAAACACCGGGGAAAAGGACCTCGCCTATTCCGTGGGTGCCCATCCGGCATTTCTGGCTCCAAGAGACAAGGAAGAAAGCTTCACGGATTATTATCTGGAATTCGAGCATCCCGAGGATCTCGTAACCATGGGACTGGATGCCCAGACAGGACTCCTGAAGCGAAATCATCGACCCTTCGGAAAAAATGTCACAAGAATTGATCTGGACAAGTCTCTATTTCAGGAAGATGCACTGATTTTTCAGAATCTGAAATCAGACTACCTCTCCCTGAAAAGCAGAAAAAGCAATAAGGAAGTGCGCTTTCATATCCATGAATTCCCCTTCCTGGGACTCTGGACCACAACAGGCAGTGCTCCCTTCATCTGCATCGAGCCCTGGGTGGGCCATGCGGACTATGAGGACTTCCATGGCGAATTCATGGAAAAGGAAGACAATGTGATGCTCAGTCCGGGAGCGTCCGCCACCCATACCTACATCATCGAAATCAGATATTAGCACTATAAGAAAAACTGCAGCCGCCATGGCTGCAGTTTTTCCTATTGGAACAGTTCCCGCTCCTCTTTCTGAAGGGCTATGAGTTTCTTCGAATACCAGAGGTATTTCCTGTAATGAATCTCATATTCTTCATGATTTTTCTGGATGCACCCTATGGTTTCCCTATGGCTTTTCGCCTTCGGCATGTATGGATCACAATCCAGAAGCACTGCGCCCAGACAGCTTGCATCCGTATCATCGGCAATCTCAAGATCCCGCCCGAAAACTTCGGAAAGAATCCCGGCCCACACTCTGCTTTTCAGAAACCCTCCGGAAGCCGTAAGGGATCTGCTCTCTCCTGAAAGGGCTGTCAGCATTTCCCATACTTCCCTGAGATTGAAGACCATCCCCTCCACAACAGACCGGAGAAGATGTTCTCTGCCATGAAAGGCGGAGAGCCCCACAAAAGAAGCGTTTAATGATCCATCCCAGTGCGGTGCTCGTTCTCCATAGAGATAAGGAAGGAAGAGCAGTCCGTCACTTCCTCTGGCAATCTTGGACAGGCTGGTTTCCAGATCCTCGTAGATGTCCTCTTTCTCCTCATGAAGCACCCTTCCCAGCCAGTCCACTACATTTCCGCCGTTATTCACTGCTCCGCCGATGACCCATTTCCCTTTCATGAGATAATAGCAGAAGGTTCTGCCGTAATCATCCAGCACTGGGGTATCCACCGTCATGCGCACCGCACCGCTGGTACCGATGGTCACCGTTGTTTCCCCTTTCCTGAGTGCCTGGCTCCCAAGGTTTGACAGGCAGCCATCTGAAGCACCCAGCATGATTTCAAGGTCCTTGGAAAACCCCAGTTTCTTCAGAAAATCCACGTTTCTCACAGGCAGCTTATCGGTCACATCATGAAGGCGCGGCAGAAGCGCTTCACTGATTCCGGCATAGCTTAGCGCTTCCTCATCCCAGGTGAGGGCATGAATGTTCAGCATCCCGGTGGCCGAAGCCATGGAATAGTCCATGACATGCTCCTTTGTGAGATGCATCAGTATGTATTCCTTGATGCCCATGATTTTACCGGTTTTCCCGATAAGATCCGTATGCTTTCCCAGCCACAGGAGCTTGAAGAAAGGGCTCATGGGATGGATGGGCGTTCCGGTGTTTCTGTAGTGCTTCAGCCAGTCTCTGCTTTTTCTGAACGCCTCCACCTCATCGGTGGCTCTGTTGTCAGACCAGATGATGCTTCTCGTAAGAAGCGCGTTGTCTCTGCCCATGAGAATCAGTGCATGCATAGCACTGGAAAAAGAAAGAAGCTGAACCTCCTTCTCCCGCCCTGCTATGGGGATTAGAACCTCCTCCATGACTTTATGGAATGCCTCCAGTACTTCATCCGGGTGCTGCTCGGCGTAGCCCTTCCTCTCTTGAATGACCCTTAATTCAGCACTTGCCATGGAGACCCGTTTCAGATCTTCGTCATAGAGCACTGCCTTTATATTCGTGGTTCCTAGATCAATTCCTATCCTGTATTTCATCCTGCTTCCCTTCTTCTTCTTTCTACACTCTACTTCTATTATGTATCATTTTTCCCGAATGTCCATTTTTCGAAGGAAATGGATGCAGATCCGAAAAAACATCCCTGTGCATCATTCTGCACAGGGATGTTTCACTTCATTGTAAATCGGTCTCCTACATACCGAAGTATGCTTTGATCTGAGCTGCCAGGGATTTCGCCATGGCTTTCTGGAAGACAGGGTCGATGATTTTGGAAAGGTCTTCCGCATTGGACATATAGCCGATTTCTGTCAGAACCGATCTCATTTCAGTCTGTCTCAGCACTGCCAGGGTATGACCTGATATACTCTGGTCCGTTCCATCTCTTCTGTTTCTGAATCCCATGGAGATAAAGGACTGCTTCACATATCCTGCCGCATCGATACTTTCTCTGATGGCAGACTCGGAGATGCTGGATACCTTGTAGGATGGATAGATGACGAATGCTCCCTGCGAACTGCTGTCCGGGCTGTAGTCATGATGGATACTGAAGAACAGATCCGCGTGGGCCTCATTGGCGATTCTTGCACGATCGGAAAGCTCAATGAAGCTGTCATTTCCTCTAGTCATGATTGTCTTAAACCCGGCATTTTTCAATTCTGCATCTAATGCTAGAGCATACTGGAGAACGTAAACTTTCTCATACACATTTACTCCATTTAGCTTTCCTCTTGCACCGCTGTCTTTTCCACCGTGCCCTGCATCAACGACAATCGTCGGAATCTTTTCCACATTGATTTCTTTCGTGTAAGTCAGTTTTTCTCCACTGTTTCCGTTCACTTCAACCTTTATGGTGTTCTTTCCAGGGAAGAGATTATTTCTCTTGATCAGATACTCATAGCCCGTATTCAGGTTCTTGTCATCTGCGCGGATAATTCCATATTCCGCTGTGCCCTGTGCTCTTCCATTGAGATAAACTCTTACATTTTTCACACCTGTATCAAACTTTCCGTATCCGGATACGAGAATATCCTCGTTCTTATAATTCACAACATCCAGATTATCAAGTTTACCTTCTGAATTGATGGCAGGTCTGTTGTAATTGAAGTTCGTAGATGTCTTAACTGTGCTTCCATCTGCCAGTTTCGCGCTGGCGGTCACCTGATTTGTGCCACTTATGAAGCGGTCCTTACCGGCAATCAGCTTGAACCCGCTGGTACCAGCATTGGCAAATTCTGAGTGAGAAGCTGCCAGGTCATCTCGCTTGATATTCATATCTGCTGTACCAATGACGACGCCATTAATGATGATCTCAATCTGTTTCACAGAATCATTCGTAAGCACATATCCCTGTACAGTCACATCTGCATAATCAAGTGTGCCCACTGGTCCTTCGAGCTTGATTATGGAATCCGATTCTTAAGGTTCTTCCGTCACAGGTGGTGTATCCGGTCCTGATACCTTTGTGAGATAGTCAATGGAGACATACCCGGTTCTGCCGCTGTAGGTGACCTGCGCCCAGTTTCCTTCAATCTTCTCAATGGTCAGCTTCGTTCCTTTCGGAATGGTCAGGATGATGCCATAATTTGTTCCAGGGCCACTTCTGAGATTCAGATTGTAGGTGTTCTCACGAATATCCTCATCTGCTGGCACTTCAACTACCGGTTCATCATAAGGGCTCATGTAGTTCTTTGAAGCATATCCTTCATAACCTTTATAAGTAAGCTTCCCCCATTTTCCTGTAAAGGACTCCACTGTTACGATCGTTCCTTTAGGAAGCACAGTGAGTACTTTTGATGATCCATCAGGCTCCGCTCTCATGTTAAGATTCCCTGTGATGATCATCTTGTCATTCACAATTGCAGGCTCTTCCGGTGCTGGTTCTGGAGTCGGCTCTGGTTCAGGTTCCGGAGTCGGTTCTGGAGTTGGTGTAGGTGTTGGTTCAGGTTCCGGAGTCGGTTCTGGAGTTGGTGTTGGTGTTGGCTCTGGCTCTGGAGCTGGTTCCACTGTCAGCTTCTTGAGATAGGCTGCTGAGGAATAACCGGTTCTGCCATTGTAGATCAGCTTCGCCCAGCCTCCGCTTTCACTGAGGACTGTCACCTTGCTTCCCTTAGGAATGGTGAGCAGAATGGCTGCTGAAATACTGCCTGAACTTCTCATATTGAGGTTTTCTATGGTTTCTCTGATGTCATTTGAGGGTTCCGGAGTTGGTGTTGGTGTTGGTGCTGGAGCACTTGTGGATACTTTCGTCAGATAATTCGTCGAAACGTATCCGGTTTTCCCTCCATAGCTGACCTTTGCCCAGGTTCCTGAAACACTCTGCACCGTGAGCTTGGTACCCTTGGGTATCACACTCAGCACACTGCTTGTGATGGAACTTGCGCTTCTGAAATTGAGATTGGCAGTGGTCTGCCTCACATCATTTTCAGTCTCTTGGGGAGGCTCCGGTGTGGGTGTGGGCGCTGGTGCAGGAGTGGTGGTTGAAACAACCGTAAGGTAACTGGTGGAGACATATCCTGTCTTTCCGCCATAGGTGACCTTCGCCCAGCCTCCGCTCTGACTTAATACGGTTACTGTAGTATTCCTTGGTATGGTTAATAGTATACTGTTATGAGTTCCAGCACCTGATCTCATATTGAGATTCGCCGTGGTCTTTCTGATGTCCGTACCAGACTCGGGTGCTGTATTGTCCGGCTGTGACGGTGCCGGAGTGGATGATGTCACAGATCTCAGATAGTTCGTGGAAACATATCCGGTCTTTCCGCTGTAGCTGACCTTCGCCCAGGAACCTGAAACAGACTGCACAGTCAGTGTGGTGCCCTTAGGTATGGTGAGCAGAATGGAGTTTGACAGACTTGCGCCGCTTCTCATATTGAGATTCGCCGTAGTTTCTCTCTTGTCCGTGGTGGTGCTTGGCGCAGATGGCGCAGCAGCAGCTGAAGCAGAGAATGACACATAGGATGGGTTCGCGCTGATGTAGAGTCCATTAGACAGCTTATACATCTCTTTTCCATCAACTGAATGCTTCTCTGTGACCTGAAGGGTGGTGCCCTTGCTATATGTTCTTGTCTTTGCATTCCAGTCCGGACCGCTGTATGCCCATAGTGAATATGCAGTGACGGTAAGATTTCCTGTCTGAGTATTGATTACTGCCGCTTCTACAACTGTATCGATCCGATTCATCGGTAAAGCCGTAGCAGATAGACTCATCACTAAGGCAATACTAGTATGGAACAATACTTTTTTCGCTCGTTTGCTTAACATAATCTACTCCTTTCATACTAAAATTATTCAATGTCTACCTAATGTTATAATTAATTCATAAGTTCTGCCAATTGATTAAGCGTCATTAAAAATATTTCACATTTCCTCTGATAGAATCGATCACTGGTTCTGATTTTCCCAGTCCCGTAGAGGCTGCCATTCCTCGGGCAGAAGATGTTTGTACTGGGCCCAGGAATAACGAAGATCCATGAGCAGCACAAGCCCCTGATCCGTTTCAGAGCGGATCACCCTCCCTGCCGCCTGCAGTACGCGATTGATGCCCGGATAGATATAGGCATACTCAAATCCCAGATTATCCCTGGCGAAATAATCCTTTATGAGATCCCTTTCATAAGACACCTGAGGATCCCCCACGCCGACAACTGAAGTCCCAATGAGCGCTTCGCCCGCCAGATCGATCCCCTCAGAAAAAATCCCCCCTAAAACCATGAACGCCACAAAGCTCTTCTCTCTTTCAGCATAAAACAGTGACAGCACTTCATCTCTTTCTTTTTCTCCCAGACTTGGTTCCTGAATATAGGTTTCAAAGAAATCACCATACTTCTCCATGAATATTTCGTGAACATCACGCATATACTTATAGGATGGAAAAAAGGCGATGTAGTTCCCTTTTTTACCGCTGACCATCTTATGGATGTTCTCGCTGATACCCGAGAAACTCTCTTCTCTCTTTCTGTACCG
>RZYZ01000367.1 GCA_009930125.1 Clostridia bacterium
CTGCGGTGTATTACAATGTGATTTTCCATCCTGGGATGATCATGGCGAAAGAGGAGAAGGATGTGCTCAGTGTCCGTTATCTGGCACCGCTTCTTCGGGGAGAAAAGATCTTCACCACAAGAATTCCACTGGATTTGCCTTCCGAGAAGGAAATCAAGGATCTTGTAGAAAGATTCATGACCTATCGGGGAAGAGAGCAGGAGGAAAGCCTGGTATTTCTTGTGAAAAGCGCCCTGCTGGAGCTCTTCTACCACCTGAGGGGTCATCTCAAGGAGAGCGAGAGCAAACCGGTGAGCCTTCATCAGATCAGGAAAATGAAGGAGCTCACATCCTGGCTTCATGAAACGCTCACAGAGGACATCACGCTGAAGGACGCTGCAGATTTCTGCGGATACAGCATCTCCTATTTCACCAAGTTCTTCAGGAACTATACAGGGTCCAGTTTCGTTTCCTACAGGAATCTGATTCGTCTGGAAAAGGCGAAAAGACTTCTGGAGACGGGAGAACATTCAGGTCTTGAAGTTTCCGGCATGTGCGGATTCGAGAACTATTCCTATTTCATACGGGCATTCAGGAAGCAGTATGACATCACCCCGAAGCAGTATCAGCTTCATGGAGACCAGGATGTTCTCTGAATGAAACTGTTCATGGAAATCTGAATGCATTTAAGGAAAGAGTGCTATCATAGAGGTATAAACGAAATACCCAAAATACAATGAAGACAAAGGATGGTAAACATGAAAAAAGTATTGATTCTCAGTGCCTCCATCGGAGGGGGACATAATGCCACTTCCAATGCCATCAGAAAATATGCGGAAGAATTCAGAGAAGAATATCAGGTTACGGTCATCGACGTTCTGGAATATATCGGTCCGATTCTTTCGAAGGTGGCGGAGAAGACCTATGAAATCAATGTGAAGAATTTTCCTGAATTCTACGGATGGCAGTACGATCTGAACAATTCCACAGATGGAAAGATCTCGAGAAACCTTCTGCCGTTTCATAATAAACTGAAAGAACTGGTCATGGAACAGAAACCGGACGTGATTCTAGGCGTGCACCCCGTCTCTGTGACCAGCATCATTCGGGTTCGGGAAAAATTCGGGTTCGATTATAAGGTCTGTGTTGTGGTGACAGATTACGACTATCATGCCAGCTGGATTCATCAGGATGTGGACATGTTCTTTGTTTCCAGTAACTTCATGAAACTGAAACTCATGGAGGATGAGATTCCAGAAGAGAGAATACGCGACAGCGGCATTCCTACCAGCCACGACCTGCAGGTGAAACTGGATCGGTATAAAGCCAGATACATGCTGGACATCAAGGACAAGAAGACGATTCTTGTCATGGGGGGCAGCTTCGGAGCGGGGAACCTCACAAAACTTGTCCGTTCCCTGATGAAATCGAAGCTGGACCTTCAGGTCATCGTCATAGCAGGCAGCAACAGAAAGCTCAAGAAGGAACTGGATAAGCTGTTGGAGGAATCCGTGAAAGATCTGATCATCTTAGGGTATACAGATAAAATCTCCCTCTATATGGATGCAGCGGACATTCTGGTCACAAAACCGGGCGGACTGACGGTGACAGAAGCGCTCATCAAGAACCTTCCACTTGTGATCACTAAGCCGATCCCGGGCCAAGAGGAAGAAAACGCAACCTATCTTCTGAATCATGGCATCGGGGTGAGGCTGGACCAGGATGAGGAGCTTCATATCCTCATCGAGGATCTGATACAGGATGAAGTGAGACTGAAGCACATGAAAAAGCTTCAGGC
>RZYZ01000368.1 GCA_009930125.1 Clostridia bacterium
CACCATCACAAACAGCAAGATGGAACTGGAGACCATCCTCATCGAGGGAGAGAAAACCTGGATGGATGGAGAAGAGGATGTGAGACCGGAGTATATCAATGTGAAGCTCATGGCCAATGGTGAGCTGATGGAAACAAAGAAGGTCATGCCAGACGAAGAAGGCAAATGGATGTACAGCTTCGGTGAACTGCCCAAATATGATGAGGAGCATGAACCCGTTGACTATGTGGTTGAGGAAGAGGCTGTAGAAGGATATGTCTCCACACCGGGAGAAGGCTTTGATCTTCTGAACTGGAAGGCTGTTCGTATTGAAGGAGAGAAGACCTGGATGGACGATGGAACCGGTAGACCGGATTTCATCATGGTGAAGCTTCTTGCCGATGATATGCTCTTAACCACCATGAAGGTCATGCCGGATGAAGAGGACAACTGGTACTATGATTTCGGAAAGCTTCCAATATATGATGAGGAAATGGAGGAAATCGTCTATACGGTTTCAGAAGAGGCTGTGGAAGGATATGAGATGGTTCCTACCGATGGATATGATCTGGTAAACAGAAGAGTCGGAAAGATCACTGTCACAGGGGAAAAGACCTGGGATGATCTCATGAACAGACCGGAATCCATCACCCTATACCTGAATAGAGATGGCGAGCAGATTGAAGAAACTGTCGTAAAAGCCGATGAAGACGGAAAATGGCTCTACAGCTTTGCAGAGACGGAGCAGTTTGATGAAGAAGGTAAACCATACGCCTATACAGTCAGTGAGAAATATGTGCTGGGCTATAAGGCTGTGGTGGATGGATTCGACATTGAGAATGTGCAGATGAGAGCTACCATGAAAGTGCTGAAAGTCAATGAAGCGGATAAACCGCTGGCGGGCGCTGTCTTTGAGATCCGCGATCTTGAGGGTAAAGTGCTGAAAACCTTCACCACGGGAGCAGACGGAACATTTGCCATGGAACTGCCTCTTGGTATGTATAGACTGGTGGAGGTTTCACCTCCTGCAGGATATGCAAAGAACACCGTACCAAGACTTGTGGTGCTCTTCAGAGAAGGAGAAGTCATGACGGTGGAAGTCATCAACGAATTCGAAGAGTTTGATGATGTTTCACCTAAACCAATCCCAACCTATCCTACACTGCCTAAAACCGGTGGAGGAAGTGTCATGGGATTCTACTTCCTGGGATTCGCTTCCATGGCAGCAGGCATGCTGACTCTGAAGAAGAAGAATAAAATCTGATCCGATTAATTGAAAGCTCACCTCGTAAATAAGATGAAAGCCAGTGAAATTCTTTTCTGGAATGCACTGGCTTTTATCTTTTGCTCTCTTCTGGACTGTCAGATGCTGTTTACAATATGACCTATATGTTGTATTATTAGTAGTGTCAGAGCACAATATATAGTGGGTGGTGAAAGATCAGCATGGGGATGGAACAGGTAATCGTGATGAAGAAAGACAAGAGCGTAGAAGCATTTAATCAGAACATCCTGGAGGAATCAGTCAGGGAAGCTTTTTCGCTTTCCGGCAAAGAGAGAACGCATGAAGAGATTGTAATGCTGACAGAAGAGGTGGTCCGGAAGCTTCAGACCATAGGAAATGAGCTCTATGGAGAAGATATCCATTATGCGGTCATTGATATCCTGGAAGAGAACGGTCACGAGGAAGCAGCGCTTCTCTACAAGCAAAGAAAGAATGATGCATCCAGATAAGAAACCTGGACTGAAGGAACACTTGAAGATGGTGTTCTTTTTTCATGTCATCCATTCTGGCGT
>RZYZ01000369.1 GCA_009930125.1 Clostridia bacterium
GCCCTCATAGGCTTCGATGCGAAAGTGAATTCTTCCGCCTTCCATTCCCAGAAGCTCTGCTCGTGCACGCACTGCACTGCCCACCGCTGTAGCTTTAAGATGAGATACTGTCATCATCACCCCCACAGTGGTCTCTCCTTCAGAAAGATGAGGTCTGACAAGCTCCTTGGCCGCATATTCCATCAGGGCCACCAGAGCAGGTGTGGCATACACCGGAAGATCTCCGGAGCCGTGGACTGCTGCGGTATCTTCTTCTGTCACGATCTTATTATGTTCATAGACCGTTCCCGGTCTCAGTTTGTCCATCCTATAACCCTCCAATTCAAATACCATTATAACATCCCTTGTGTATGGATTAAAGGCGCACGCTGAAGTTTCTGTAATCATTTACATTCTTCCACAAAAGAATAGGCAGTCAGACTGCCTATTTAAATCTTCTATACATAATCAGCTTTCAGGAATGGGTCTGCCTTCAAACCCCTTCTCTTCGGCCTTCTCTGCCTCTTCTTTTTCTGGTGCTTTCTCCGCTTTTTTCACAGGAATCTCATCCCCGTGGACACGTCTGGTGATCTGACCCGTGGTGAACAGTTCCTCGAACTC
The DNA here is from genome assembly GCA_009930125.1 of Clostridia bacterium. Lineage (GTDB taxonomy): Bacteria > Bacillota > Clostridia > Clostridiales > Clostridiaceae > Proteiniclasticum. Next base: position 601 of record RZYZ01000369.1, read on the forward strand.
TTCTGCTTCGATCTTCTCCAGCTCCAGCAGTTTTGCTGCCAAGACATGAAGCTTGTCGATGTTCTCTGTGAGAATCTCTTCGGCTTTCTTATAGGCTGTATCCACCAGTTCCTTCACTTCATCGTCGATGAGCTCGCCCATCTTCTCTGAAAAGTTCTTGGACTTGCTGAAATCTCTTCCCAGGAACACTTCCTGGTCCTCTCCGAAGGAGATGGTACCCACCTTATCGCTCATTCCGTATTCCGTCACCATGGACCTTGCGATTTTGGACACTCTGTCGATGTCATTCTTCGCCCCTGTGGAGATGTCCTTCAGCACAAGAGATTCCGCCACTCGGCCTCCCAAAAGGGAAACCATCATGTCCAGAAGTCTTGATTTGCTCATATAGGAACGGTCTTCCGTCGGGATGTGCATGGTGTATCCACCAGCCATGCCTCTTGGTATGATGCTGATCTGATGGATGGGGTCCATATTGGGAAGCACTCTTCCGATGATGGCATGTCCTGCTTCATGATAGGCCGTCAGTCTTCTTTCATGGTCGGAGACCAGTCTGGATTTCTTTTCCGTACCTGCGATGACTCTTGTGATGGCTTCATCCAGTTCTCTCATGGTGATGAACTTCTTATTTGCTCTCACCGCCAGAAGCGCCGCTTCATTGGTGAGGTTCTCAAGGTCGGCTCCTGTGAAGCCTGTGGTCATTTTAGCCAGGGAACTCAGATTCACATCTTCTCCCAGCGGCTTCTTTTTGATATGCACCTTAAGGATTTCTTCTCTTCCCTGCGCATCCGGATACCCTACTGCAATCTGTCTGTCAAATCTTCCTGGTCTTAGAAGGGCATTGTCCAGAATATCGGGTCTGTTGGTTGCCGCGATCATGATGATACCTTCGTTGATACCGAAACCATCCATCTCCACCAGCAGCTGGTTCAGTGTCTGTTCTCTTTCATCATGTCCGCCGCCGAGACCTGCACCTCTTTTTCGGCCCACCGCATCGATTTCATCGATGAAGATGATGCAAGGGGCATTCTTCTTGGCCTGCTCGAACATGTCTCGCACTCTGGATGCTCCAACACCGACGAACATTTCCACAAAGTCGGAACCGGAAATGCTGAAGAAGGGAACGCCCGCTTCTCCCGCCACCGCTTTGGCAAGCAGCGTCTTACCTGTTCCAGGA
>RZYZ01000086.1 GCA_009930125.1 Clostridia bacterium
TGCCCTCTTTATGATGTTCAATCTTCATATCCTGCTGTTTCTTCTCTTCTACAATCCCGTGAACATCGTCATGTATTATCTGTACATGGCACTACTGAGCCTGAATCTTCTTCCTTCCTACTCAGCGCTTGTTTATGCGGTGAGCAGAAAGAGAGAAGGAGGGAAGGGGATTTTCAGTGATTTCGTGAGAGGATACAGAAAGCACTTTAAAAACAGTTTCATCATAGGGCTTTTAGGTGCTGCATTGATTACCTTCACCATGTATAATGCCCTGTTCTTCTTCCTCAGTGAAATGGAAGTGATTTTTGCGATCCTGCAGTTTCAGGTATTCTTCCTGCTCATTGCTGTAATGGCCACCGTGCCGGTGATGATTTATAAAGAAGGGTCCCTTAGAGAAGTGTTATCCAAGACCATAAAAAGATCTTTCAAGCTGATGCTCACCGCCACTGCAGCGGTTCTGATACTTCTTCTCACTGTGTACCTTGGCCGCATCGTCATCGTGACGCTGATCTTCGGGTTTGCGCTGGCGGCCATAGCCCAGAAGACGCTGTACCTGAGGCTGCTCGGACAGCCTGATAAAAAGAAATAAGGATGGGTTTTATGAGTAGAGATTTTAATGAATTCAAACAGGAAGTCAAGGGAAAACGAGTCGGTGTGGTTGGCCTGGGTGTCAGCAACATCCCGCTTATGGAGTTTCTTCTTTCACTCGGTGCGGAGGTGGTCGGCTATGACAAGCGGAACCTGGATGCGCTTTCCGGTGAAGTCCACGATTTCAAGGACCGGGTTCGGCTTCATCTGGGAGAGGATTATCTGGATCATCTCACAGGGCTTCATATGATTTTCAAGACACCGGGCATGCGCTTTGACCACCCGGCTCTTGTGAGGGCCATGGAGGAAGGGGCAAGAGTCACTTCCGAAATGGAGGAGTTTCTGAAATACTGCAGGGCGAAAACCATAGGCATCACCGGCAGTGACGGGAAGACCACCACCACCACCGTGGTGGGGGAAATCCTCAGGAAAGCGGGCTACAAGGTCTACGTCGGCGGGAACATCGGTACACCGCTCTTCACGCAGGTGGAGAGCATAAGAGCTCAGGATATGGTGGTGCTGGAACTGTCGAGCTTTCAGCTCATGACCATGACCACCTCTCCTGAAATCGCTATTGTGACCAACCTATCACCGAATCATCTGGATGTGCATAAAGACATGGAAGAATACATCGAAGCGAAGAAGAACATCTTCCGGTATCAGAAGGCGTCGGATCTTCTGATTCTCAATGAGGACAATGAGATCACGAAATCCTTCGCTCCCCTGGCCAAGGGGAAAGTGGAGTTCTTCTCTTCGAAGAATGAAAATGAAGATGCCTACTTCAAAGATGGAAGCCTGTATCTCCGAGATGAACGCATCGTGGATCTCTCCGAAATGAAAGTCAAAGGCATCCACAATGCGGAAAATTTTCTGGCGGCTTTTCTGGCGGTGGAGGACTTCGTGGTGAAGCCCATCATGAGAGAAACAGCGCTGACCTTTCCCGGAGTGAAGCATCGCTGCCAGTTCATAAGGGAGCATAAGGGTGTGAAGTACTACAACGATTCCATCGCATCCAGTCCCACAAGGACCCTGGCAAGCCTGCGATCCTTTGACCGGAAGGTCAATGTCATACTGGGCGGGTATGACAAGCAGCTTGATTTCGCCCCCTTGGCGGAAGAGGGTTACAAGTATATCTGGAATGCGGTGCTGGTGGGTGCGACGAAATACAAGATCCAGGAGGCCTTCAGAAAGGCGGAGAATAAAACAGGAAAATATGTGCCTCTTCACATGGCGGAAAGCTTCGAAGATGCGGTGAAGATCCTGAAATCTCTCAGCAAGGAGGGCGATGCCGCCATCCTTTCACCTGCCTGTGCGAGCTTTGATCTGTTCAGGAATTTCGAGGAACGTGGGGATACATTCGTGAAACTTGTGAATGAATTCTGAATATCTGTGGAACAATGAGTTTTTTTTAGGTGTTCCAATTGTATCATTGTGAACTTTGGGGTAAAATTTACTAGAAACACAAACAAAAGAAATCGGGTATAAAGTGGCTTTTAAAGCTATAGGAGGGTAATATGAACAAGAAAAGCAACATCAAAAGAATCGGGATCATGACTGGTGGCGGAGACTGTCCTGGACTGAATCCTGTCATCAGAGCGGTGACAAAGATGGCGACAAAGGAATACGGCTGGGAAGTCATCGGGATCAGAAACGGGTATAAGGGTCTCTATGAAAATGACTGGGTGAAGCTTGAGGGAGATGTCACATCAGGCCTTCTTCATAAGGGTGGTACCATCCTTTACAGCTCTAACAAAGACAATCTGTTCCATTATCTGGTAGAGGAAAACGGAGAAATGGTGTATAAGGATGTTTCCGATGTGGGTGTCGAGAACATCAGAAACCTGGGCATCGACGTCATGTTCATCGTGGGTGGTGACGGTACGCTGACTTCCGCCAGAGACTTTGCAAGAAAAGGGGTTAATGTCGTAGCCATTCCAAAGACCATCGACAATGACCTGGCTTCCACCGACCGTACCTTCGGTTTTTCCACAGCGGTCAACGTGGCAACAGAAGCACTGGACCGTCTGCATACTACAGCGCAGTCCCATCACAGAATCATGGTTCTTGAAGTCATGGGAAGATACGCAGGCTGGATTTCACTTCATGCGGGCATCGCCGGTGGTGCGGATGTAATCCTTCTTCCTGAGATTCCTTATGATATCCATAAGGTGGCAGAGAAGATTGAAGAAAGAAAGAAACATGGAAAGAACTTCTCCATCGTAGTCGTAGGAGAAGGCGCAAAACCGCTGGACGGAGAAGTTGTGGTAAGAGATGTAGTGGAAGATTCACCAGATCCGATCAGACTGGGTGGTATCGGCATCAAGGTTGCCCACGATCTGGAAAAGCTATGCGGAAATGAGACAAGAGCCACCATTCTTGGTCATCTGCAGAGAGGCGGAAGCCCCTCTTCATCAGACAGAATCCTTTCTACCAGATATGGTGTGGCAGCGGTGAAGCTGGCAGCAGAAGGAAAATTCGGAAACATGGTGACCTTGAAGGGCAGCCACATGTCCTATGACTCTCTGGAGAATGTCATCGGACAGAAATCAAAGAACGTGAATCCCAATGGAGAACTGGTTGAAACAGCAAGATCCATCGGAATCTCTTTCGGAGACTGATCAGAATTTACGAAGAACCATGCTTTCGGGTATGGTTCTTTGCACGTAGTGAGGGCTTCCTGTCATCATTTGAAAAATCCGGAATTTAAAAAGCTCGACAGTTCTCTGTCCCTAGAAGGGCGAGGAATCAGTCGAGCTTTTCTTTAAGATATTATTTTATTCAGCTTTTTTTCCAATGTTACTTTGCCCATGGGAAAATCATGGGGACGCGCTTTTTATAGTCTTCCCAGCCATCGTATTTCTCCATGTTTTTCTCCAGCATTGGGGTTGAGATCTTAATCAGGACTGTACTCATGATCACTGGAGATAAAAGGAGGACGAGATAATAAAGGACCGGAATGTCACCATTAAAGAGCATCGCCAAACCGGCGATATAGAGTCCGACCCAGATCATGATCTCACCGAAATAGTTCGGGTGGCGGGTGACGGACCAGAGGCCAGACTGGAGTAACGTCCGCGTGCCTTTTTGAATATGCTGACGCAGCTGTTCATCCCCGACGACTTCAAAGAACAAACCGGTGAAGGAAAGGAAGAGGCCGATGTAGACAACCCACTGGCTTACACCGGTAAAGTCGAAGGCGTTGAATTTAATGATTGCATAACCGGCCGAACCGACGACAAAATTGATGATTCCCTGCACCATAAACACGCGGAAGAAAGCAATCAGTACAACATTGTCTCCCCATTCCTCGCGCCACTGACGATAGCGGAAGTCTTCCGGCTTACCGTGGTTGCGTTTGAATAGACGAATGCTTAAGCGTAGTCCCCAGAATGTGATGAAGCCTACGACAAGATAGGATAAGACTGTGGGCTCACTTGTGGCGAAAAGCGTGACCCAGCTGCCGATCACAAAGCCCATGCCCCATCCGATATCAACAATGGAATTGTTTTTGATCGCCGTCGCGATGAAGAAAATCACAGTGAAGTAGACAAAAGTGACAATCATAGGCAGAATGAGCCCGTCTGATCCCCAACGTGTAAAACCGAGGGTCGAGATTGCCAGGGTTATGATAAATAATAGCGGGTAAATAATAAGACGCTTCTTGTCCATATAAATCGCTCCTTTTTTTGAAAATTCCTAATTCCAGTATAGCATTTTTCCTGTAAAATATCTGAATAATAGGGAGGGAGATACATAAAAAGCATAGGAGCTACACAGTACGTAGTAAAAAAGAATGGAAAACATAAATAGTCGGAAAGGATAAAGACATGCTGCATTCATTGCTTATTTTTTGAGGGAGGAAGGCTTTCTGTAGTGAAGTCAGTCCATTTCACTTGCTTTCTAATCCGCAAGAGAGAACCTGCACTGCAGCATAAGGGGGAGAGGGGTTTATCCGTGATGCTGCAGTGCTGATGAGTTGGGGTATTATGGAAAATGAAGTAATGAGAAAAGCTGTTGAGATTGAAGACTATGTTCTGTCCTTCAGAAGAGACCTTCATGCCCATCCTGAGCTCAGCGGGGAAGAGGTGGAAACCCAGAAGAAGATCATAAGAGAACTGGAGAAACTGGATATTTCCTATAGAAAAGCGGGGTCGACTTCCATCATCGCCACTTTGACTGGCGGCAGGAAAGGAAAGACCGTGGCGCTGCGAGGGGATATAGATGCGTTGCCCATCGTGGAAGAGGCGGATGTTCCCTTCAGATCCACAGTGGAAGGTAAAATGCACGCCTGCGGACATGATGCCCACGCGTCCATGCTATTGGGGGCTGCGAAAATTCTGTCTGAAATGAAGGAGGAGATTTCAGGAGAGGTCCGGTTTTTCTTTCAGGAAGGAGAAGAGACGTTCACCGGAGCGAAGAAGATCATAGAAGCGGGTGGGATGGAAGGCGTGGATGCCTGTTTCGGTATGCATGGCATGCCAAGCCTCTCCACTGGGCAGGTGGACATCACGCCAGGCTACCGCATGGCAGGTTGCGACACTATTTATGTAAAGCTGGAAGGCGTATCGGGGCATAGCTCCATGCCTCATCTGGCCAGAGACACCATTCATCCTGCCTGTGTTTTCGTCACAGGACTCCAGGGCATCATCACCAAGAATCTGAATGCCCAGGATCCGGTGGTGCTTTCCGTAGGAAAATTTATGGGCGGAACCAAAGCCAACATCATTTCAAAATACACGGAGCTTGAAATATCCATGAGATACTTCAGTCCCGAGGCCAGAAAGAGAGTGCATGAAGGAATCAGAAGGCATGCGAAGGCCATCGGAGAGGCCTATGAGGTGAAGGTGGACGTGGAGATCGAGGAAAGTGCACTAAGTCTCTACAACGAGGAAGAGGTGACGAGGATTGCCTCTGAAAGTGCTGAAAAAGTATTCGGAAAGCAGAACATCATCATCACGCCAAGACTCATGGGTTCCGAAGACATGCCTTTCTATTTCCAGCATGCCAAGGGCGTCTACGCGTTTCTTGGATACAGAAACGAGGAGAAGGAAGCCATCTATTTTCCTCATCATGAGAAATTCAAGATCGATGAGGATTACCTGAAGTTCGGGGTAGCCCTTCATGTTCAGTTTGCTCTGGATTTTCTCAGGTCATCATAAGAAAAGGAACAGGATCACTAAAAGGAGGGGAAGAAATGGAAGAAAGCAGTCTGTCTTCAGCATATATCTATGTAAGTCATGCCACGGAAGGAAATCTGAAGGATATCTCACTGAAGATCCCGAAAAACAGACTGGTGGTGCTGACCGGTCTTTCAGGGTCGGGAAAATCCACTCTGGCAGTGGACACCATCTATCAGGAGTGCCAGCGCCAGTATCTGGAAGCCATTGGATATCAGGGGATTCCGAAACCGAAGGTGCAGTCCATTCGCAATCTCTCCCCGGCCATTAAAATCACACAGAGTGAATATGGAAGAAATCCCAGATCTTCTGTGGGTACCGTGACCAACATCTACACGGAGCTGCGCATGATCTATGAAAAGCTCCATGAAAGAATCTGCCCTTCCTGTCAGAAGAAGATCCGTGCATCCCTTTGCAGAGAAGAAGCGGAGAAAGTGGAAGGGGATTTCAAAGTCTACATGCTGTGCAGTCACTGCGGATATCGGATGGAAAAGCTTACAAGAAGTCACTTTTCCTTCAACACCAGAGAAGGAGCCTGCAAGGCCTGCCATGGTCTGGGGGAAGTCATGAAGATTGATCTTGAGCGCGTCGTAAATGAAGACCTTTCACTGGAAGAAGGAGCAGTGGCCTACTGGGATCATGCCTATATGGAATATTCCATCGGTACGGTCAATGCCGCTTTCAGGCATTATGGGCTGAAGCAGTGGGACCACCGCCCCGTGAAAGACTTCAGCGAAGGAGAAAGAATTCTTCTGTTATATGGTGCGGAAAGTGAAGAGGCGGAGAGCTTCTTCAAAGGGGTGAAAGCACCAAAGAAAGTGTCCGATGGGAAATTTGAAGGTGTCCTTACGACACTCTGGAGAAGGCTTCATGAAAAAGGGGGCATCACGGCCCAGCTGGAGCCCTATTTCAAAACAGGTTCCTGTGACAAGTGCCATGGAGACAAGCTGGAAGAGCTGCCAAGAAGCGCTCTTGTGGAAGGCAGACCCATCACGGAGCTGTCGGCATTGTCTCTTGCCGAACTTCTCCTATGGGTGGAGGAGATTGAAAAGAATCTGCAGATGGATGAAAAGGTCATGGTGGAGGTCTACCTGCAGGATATGAAGACAAAGCTTAGAAGACTCATCCGGGGAGGAATCGGGTATCTGTCTCTAAGCCGCCAGACCATGACGCTCTCCGGTGGGGAAGCGCAGCGCATGAAACTTGCGGCCACATTGGATTCCACACTCACAGGAATCATCTACATCATGGATGAACCTACGGTGGGCCTTCACCCCAAGGATACAGCAGGAATCATGAAGATTCTCAAAGACCTCAGAGATCTCGGGAATACGGTCCTTGTCATCGAGCATGATCCTGAGGTGATGAAAGAAGCGGACCATGTCATAGATATGGGGCCTGGTGCTGGAAGCTTCGGAGGAGAAGTGATTTCAGAAGGGACTTATGAAGAAATTCTGAAGGATCCTGACTCTGTCACTGGAAAGTATCTCAGCCGGGAGAAGGAGATCAGAAGGGAGCCGAGAATGAGGCAGCAGGGGTTCATTGAAGTGAGAAACGCGGACCGGTATAATCTCCAATCCATTGATGTGGATCTACCGAAAGGATGCATGACATCCGTGACGGGCGTTTCCGGTTCAGGAAAATCCACCCTGGTTCTGGAAGTTCTTGCCGCGGGTGATACGAAAGAGCGTGCGGAAAGAAATATCGTAAGAGGATCGGATGACTTTGATGAGATTATCACCGTGGAGCAGTCCGCCGTATCCAGAATGAAGAGATCCAATGTGGCCACCTATTCGGGACTTTACAGTGAAATCAGAAAGCTCTTCGGAAGCCTGAAAGAAGCGAAAACGCTGGATCTTACAGCAAAGGACTTCTCCTTCAATACAAAGGGAGGACGATGCGAGCGGTGTGAGGGTCTTGGCTACGTGACCAGCAACATGCTGTTCTTTGAAGATGTGGATGTGGTCTGTCCCGAATGCGGAGGAAAGCAGTTCAATGAGGAAGTGCTATCGGTGAAGTATAAAAGGCATTCCATCCATGAGATTCTGCAGCTGTCTGTTGTAGAAGCGCAGGATCTTTTTATGGAGAAGAAGAACATGTCAAAGATCCTGAAGCTTCTCATGGATGTGGGACTCTCTTATCTGCAGCTGGGTCAGACACTTAGAACGCTATCGGGCGGAGAGGCACAAAGGATGAAGCTTGCCAAGGATCTCATCCAGAGTGAAGGGAAAAGAAATCTCTATCTCATCGATGAACCCACCACGGGGCTTCATCCCCTGGATGTGGAGAAATTCCTCGTTCTTCTGAACCAGATGGTGGATGCGGGAAATACCGTGGTTGTTGTGGAACATAACCAGCAGATCATTGAAGCTTCTGACTGGGTCATCGATCTGGGGCCGGAAGGTGGAATCCATGGGGGAGAAGTCATTGCGGAAGGGTCGCCCCTCGATGTGATGAGAAATCCGGCATCTGTTACAGGAATGTATCTGTTTCGCTGATGATTTTGGGAGAAACTGGTGGGTGGTAAATTAATTTTTATCCACCGGTTTCTGATTTTCTGATTGATTATCAACAGATAATTGATTTTCCCTTGTGGATAAAACCGCTGAGAATGCCTTTTCTGTGGAAAAAACTTCAATTTTTCGTTGCACTGATTTTGACCCTGTGGTATTATATTTAAGTCAGCGATTCAAGCGGTCCTTCATTGACAGAACCTGCTTGAAAATGATAAGATATAAGAGCTCGCCTAGTGGGAGCGATTACATCAGAGTTCTTTGAAAATTAAACAGAATATAGGTAAAAAACCAAAGTACCTTTTCGAGTAATCGAGAAAAACATCTTCGAGCAATTAGAAGATGGGCAGCCGG
>RZYZ01000370.1 GCA_009930125.1 Clostridia bacterium
TCCCTGTATACACCGGAACCGAATCCGATGAGGTCATAGGAGGAGATGTCATAATCCTCGATTTTCAGGTCATTGGTATTTTTCAGCTCTCCTTCCATTTCAGAAGCCATGACCTGGGCTGATTTTTCCGTATTCGTTCTATAGTAGGAACTGTAGAAAATGATTGATTTCAAGGGGATCCTCCTTCACTGCGCACAAAACGGTATGATATGAATAGAACTATTATAACTGAAGAAGAGTGTATGAGAAACAAAATGAGAGGAGAAAGATGGAGAGAACTTATGAATTCAAAGCGGAAATCAGAAAGGTTCCAGATCAGAATGGAACCTATATTGAGTTTCCCTATGATCTCAGAAAGGAATTCGGAAAGGGAAGAGTCAAGGTTCATGCGACTTTTGATGGAGAACCTTACGAGGGAAGCATCGTCAATATGGGGCTGAAGCATGAGGATGGTTCCATATGCTACATCATCGGCATCAGAAAGGATCTGCGTGAGAAGATCGGAAAACAGCCGGGGGATAAGATCGAAGTCACCATAAGGGAAAGAGTGTAAGCCCTTCCCCTTGCGTCTGGCTCGGATTTTCTGTGGAGAAAATCTGAAAATTCAGGTATCATGAATATAGGATATGTAACAGAAAGAACGGAACTGGAGGAAACCATGAGAGAGTTTTTTGATTCCATAAATCCCTTATATGTAAGAGCAGGTGTATTTATTCTTGCGGCCATCATTTTGTATGTGTCGGCCAAGAGAATCCTGAACCGATTCTATGCCACCCTTCAGGAGCAGAACAAGTGGTATTTCACGAAGAAAATCGTCATGAATACCATCTACCTTGTGATCTTTCTGATCTTCGTCTTCACCTTCAGTGATAAATTCCAGGGTCTTTATACGACTCTTGGCTTGGCTGGTGCAGGAATCACCTTTGCCCTTCGCGAGGTCATTGTAAGCTTTGCGGGCTGGTTCGCTATTCTCTTCGGGGATTTCTTCAAGGTGGGGGACCGGGTGCTTCTCGGAGGAATCAAGGGAGATGTCATTGACCTGGGGATTCTTCGAACAACCCTTATGGAAATTGGAGACTGGGTGGATGGGGACCAGTACAACGGGAGAATCGTAAGAGTGGCCAACAGCTTCATCTTCACGTCACCAGTGTACAACTACTCGGCCAGCTTCCAGTTCGTATGGGATGAGATCCATATTCCGATCCGATTCGGCAGTGACATAAAACTTGCCAGAGGCATCATTAAAAGAATCTCCGATGAGGTTCTGGGAGATGTTTCCGCCAGTGCGAAGAATGCCTGGTTTGAGATGCGCAAGCATTTCAGGCTGGAGGATGCGGCCCTTGAAAATCAGATCTTCCTGACCTTTGATGACAACTGGGTCACCTTGTCCCTTCGTTATGTGGTGGACATCAAAAAGAGAAGAATCACAAAAGACGAGCTCTTCACGAAACTTCTGGAGGAGCTGGAACAGCATCATGGAGAGATTGAACTGGCGTCTCAGACCATTGAAATGGTGGACTACAAAGAGAACCTTTAATGTATGATGCTTACGAGGCAAAGATCGGGCATGGGCTCGGACTCACATGGAAGTGCGCATGGAGAATGGATAAGAAAAATTGGAAAGTTGAGGAGAAGCATATGAATCAGAAAGAAAGAATGCTGAAAGAGCTGCCCTACAAAGCATGGATGGATGGACTGGAAGAGGAGCGGATGCTCTGCAGAGAAAAGCTTTATGATTATAATCATCTTCATCCGAGGGAGCATCATAAGC
>RZYZ01000371.1 GCA_009930125.1 Clostridia bacterium
CCTACTCTGATCATATTTCTCACATCCTCTTGTTATTACTACTATGGTAACACGGGAAGAGATGGATTGTTCACGAAATTCCTCATAAGCTCCTTATTCAATTCATTCCAGACGTTCATTCATCGTTTTTCCATTCCCAGTGAAGATAAATAGAAGACTAATATTGAGAATCACCACTAGCAAGCCAATTTGTCCTGCCAGAATAACAAGAGATGTCCAGAAGCTACTCTGAAGCCACAAATAGATCGGTAATAGGATAGAAAGACTGAAAATCATTACCGATAAGCCCAAATCCATCCGAGTGACCTACCTGTATTTATAGTCTTTCCGGAGCACCCTTCTGAAATAGAACCCAAGCAGAAGCAGAATAAACGGTACGTCCTGCAGTAAGCTTTTACCCACAAGATCAAACTGTTCAATGAAACTGAAGGACACCGGACCATAGTATCCATTCTCATAAAGAAATACATGCGCCGGAACAAAAACAAATAAGAGAACCGATGTATCGATGAAACTGAGGAGTGTGCTGTTATAAGTCTTACCAATTAGCCCCACCATACTATTACTTCTCATCTTATTCTGCGGCTGACACTCTTCCACATCCTCCTCACTTCTTCTCTCTTCTGAATCAGGTTCTTCTTTTAATCCAGTCATCTCATCCAGGGATATATTAAACAACTCTGAAATCTGAATCAGCTTTGATAATTCCGGCGTGGCAGTGCCGGTTTCCCATTTGGACACAGACTGGCGGGAAATATCCAGCTTTTCAGCCAGGTCGCTTTGTGACAGATTATGACTTTTCCTGATTGACTGCAACTTTTCTCCTAGTTCCATGAGATCCCTCCGTCCTATTCTTCTTACATCAATTCTATCCATTCACAAACCAGATGCCAACCAACTTTCCTTGATAAATTAGCAACTGCTGGTTGCTTTTCGGATATTCCTTCAAAAATAGAATCACAAATGAAGATTTTGACTTAAGTACTCGATAAATGCCAGAATTTGAGCGTTCGTTTCATTATCGAGCGTATCCATACTATGCATCTCTTCCTTCCTATCCTATAATTAGAAGAGCAAGTATTGAGGTGATCGTATGAATTATATTTTCAGAAAGATACAGAAAGAAGATACGGAAAGCATTTGGACTTTATTCCATGGGCTAAAAGAAGAAAAGATTGACATGTCCTTTGCTGAAGTGAAAGATAAAGAAGAAATCCGGGATTTTATAGACAATCCAGCCCAGCTGACCTATGTGGCTGTTTCAGAAGAAAACCCTAATGAGGTGCTTTGCCTTGTGAAAGGGCGAAGAGAACTGACGACTGAAAAAAGACATTCGGCATTTCTTTCTGCTGCAACCCATCCGAAGGCTAGAGGTACCGGGCTTGTGGCGAAACTGACAGAATACGCGCTGGATGAAATGAAGAAAGAAGGCGTCACCATCGCTCGGATCTATGTATACAGCAACAACAAATCTTCCATGAATGCCATTAAGAAGCTGGATTTCATCCATGCCGGTACCGTGCTCAGGCATCACAAGGATCCTTCCACCGGTTCATACGTTGATGATCTGATCTATCATAGAATTCTCGACTAAAAAAGACTCGTCATGAGTCTTTTTTTGCTTTCTCATAGATTCTTCGCTTATGTGATTATTTCATAGATTGGATTCCACTGAAACCTCTTTGAAGTCCACCTGTACTTTTGAGTAAGTCCACTTAACAGATATTTAGTATCATGATGAAGTCCGACAATGCACGGAGTAAGTCCAC
>RZYZ01000372.1 GCA_009930125.1 Clostridia bacterium
AATCTGTGCAGCGCTTCTTTCTGCCCTTTGGATTCCAGAAACAGACCGCCCACACCAATGACTTTTGCCATAACTAACTCCTCCTGTATCTATGACATTTCAGCCTATACTTATCTATGCACTGTTTGATTTAAAGTATATCCTTGCTCACCCTAAGTTTCAACAAAAAACTCCGAAGATAGCCTTCACTATGCTCCGGAGTTTCTCTATATTTTTATCTGATATGACTGTCTGTGGTGCACAGTCTTCAGTCTGTGGATGGGTCCTTGAGTTCCACGGTAAAGGTGATGTGCCCATCACCGGTTTGTGCATGAATTTCTCCTCCATGGGATTCCAGAATCTTTCTTGCGATGGCAAGACCTAAACCGCTTCCTTCAGAGGTGCGGGATGCATCTCCTTTATAGAAGCGCTCAAATAACCTCTCCGTTTCCCCCTCACGGCATTCCCCGATACGGTTCATCGTGGTGAACAGAATTCTACCGTCTTCCTTTTCCAGTGTAATGGAGATCCTGCTTCCCTCTTCAGAAAACTTCACCGCGTTCTGAATGAGATTCATCCATACTTCATAGAGCAGCTGTCTGTCTCCTTCCAGGCTGATCTTCTCCAGGTTCACGTCCAGTTCAATTCCCTTTCGGCTCCACTGAGGTTCAAGAAGAAGGATCACTTTTCTGATCTCCTCGTCCAGAGAGAACCGTGTTCTATGGGACTGGATGGCTCTGGAATCCAGAGACGAAAGCTTAAGGAGATTGGAGGATAAAAGAGAGAGCCTTTCACTTTCCGAAACGATGATGTCCGCATATTCGTCATGCTGGACCTGGGGGAGATCTTTCTTCTTCAGAAGCTTAGCATATCCTTTGATGGACGTGATGGGCGTTCTGAATTCATGGGACACATTGGAAACAAACTCATTTCTCATCTGGTCCAGATTCCTGAGCTCCTTCACCATGACATTGAAGTCTTCCGTCAGTCGACCCAGTTCATCCTCGCTTTGCACCTGCATCTCGACATCAAAGTTCCCCGATGCCACTGCCTTGGATGCTTCGGAGAGCTTTCTGATGGGCTTCACGATGCTCTTCACCGCCAGGAGAATGATAAGAGAACCTAGAATCAGGCTTATGAGAAACACCACATTCATCCTGATTCTTAGGGCTCTGAACTCTTCAAACTGACTGGGCAGAACCTTGGTCAGATCATTGAAGGTGGTACTTCTCATGAACAGTCCTGTCACCGTAAAGGTGATCGTGTTCATCAGCCACCAGATGAGGAGAAACAGCAGCGTGAATTTCGTATAGATGGATTTGAATTTCAGTCTTTTTTTCATACGTTCTTCACCAGCTTATACCCCAGTCCTCTGACCGTGACAATGGAAAAATCAGGTAAGTCATCGAATTTCTCCCTTAGCCTTTTGATGTGCACATCCACGGTCCTTTCTTCCGTATCGTTATCCAGACCCCAGATTTTTTCCATCAGCTCCTGCCTTGTGAAGATCCTGCCCGGATAACTCATGAGCTTGAAGAGCAGCTGAAATTCCTTTCTGGGCAGTAGAACCGAGGTCCCTTTCCCTTCCACGGTCAGGGTCTCGCTGTCAGCCGTAACCTCTCCGATGGTGATCCTCTTTTCCGCGAAGATCCTGGCCCGCCGCAATAGCGCACTGACCCTTAGAACCACCTCATCCATGTCTACGGGCTTCACCATGTAGTCATCGGTTCCCGAGTCAAACCCTTCCTTCATATCCGAGAAGGTGTCCTTTGCTG
>RZYZ01000087.1 GCA_009930125.1 Clostridia bacterium
GATCTCTTTGTTTTCAGCAATGTAGAAATTGTAGATGAACCTGCAGACACCGATGGTTCTGTTTATTTTGTGTTTCTGCTTCTCCGTCGGATGTATTTCCGTCTTGTAACTTTTCAGCACCCTGATCATCACCTTTATGCACTATTTTTCTGGACCTTGTTTAAGAAAATTATAGCACATACGTTCTTTTTTAGCAATTGAATATGAAACATATATTATTGTATCGGATGGAAGCATCAGGATGAGCCTGAGTCTGATCACGTGGAGTGAACCTATGTGGAAAGCTCGTTCCTTTCATCATTCCTTTCATCATTCCTTTCATCATTCCTTTCATCATTGCAAAAAAGCTGGACTGTCATAGCAGAAACAGGTATGAATTCAGGGAGTCCATGAATCATGGGTATATTGCGTCACTTTTGTCCATGATTGTATATATTTTTAAGAATCATTTGCTCCTCCTTGTTCATAAATGTAATGCTCATTACATATATTTTAACATATCCAAGCTCTTGGGTCGCCTCTGATAGCTTTCTTTTATGATATAGGAAGTCACGGACTGCAGTTCCTTCTTAATGCGATCATCCACTTTCAGAATATGAATTTTTGAAAAGTCACTCTTCTGCAGAAATTCAGCAGTTTTAACAGCTCCCTGGCTTATTTCAAAAGGAACCATCTCTTTTCCCACACTAAACCCCGTCAGACCTATAAGCTTGATCTCGTAGGCCAGCGTGAGCACCTCCATATCCAGTGCATCGGTCTCAAGCAGATAGAGCGCTGTGACAAGATTTCTGTATATAGCCCCTTGCGGCTCGCCATCAATACTCACAATATCCACGAGTTCCACATAATAGGACCCATAGGTAAGAAGCTCCAGCGTAGTGGAGAGTTTCGAAAAGGAATTGATGATGTTCCCTTCATTCAGACTATAGAGGGACTTCCCTTTGTAGACCAGAAAATCTCCAAACAGAAGCGGTCGGACCAGAGACTGGAACTTGCTTTTCTGTGACCTTACTCCTTTGCAGAGTACAGAGATCTTCCCGAATTCTTCTGTATACACCCACATCAGCTTATCTTTTTCCTTATAGTCCATGGTCTTCAGAATAACACCTTTCACTTTGACCTGCATTATTCCTTATAACCCAGTTCCTTCAGGAGTGTGTCATTGTCTCTCCATTCTTTTCTGACCTTGACAAATGTCTTAAGGTTCACTTTTCCTTCCAGATAGACTTCCATGTCTTCTCTGGCCCAGGTCCCTATTTTCTTCAGGGTCTGACCACCTTTTCCGATGATGATTCCTTTATGGGAATCCTTCTCGCAGATGATGTCTGCTTCGATATCCCAGTTGCCGTTTTCCTTCTCTTTCATGGATGTGATCTCCACTGCAATCCCATGGGGGATTTCCTGCTGAAGAAGCTTCAGCGCTTTTTCACGAATGGTCTCAGCTGCCATGAACCTGAGATGGACGTCCGCTACCATATCCTCTGGATAATACATTGGCCCTTCCGGCATATGCTGCTTTACAAGGTCCAGAATGTTTTCCGTATTCTTTCCCTTCAATGCGGAAATCGGAATGATTTCCTTGAAATCCACTTCTTTTGCATAAGCCTCCAGCGTCTTCGCCACTTTATCCTGATCAAATTCATCGATCTTATTCACCAGAAGAAATACCGGTGTCTTGAGGCCCTTTAGTTCTTCCATGATTTTGGCATCACCAGGGTGAATCCCTCCGGCTGTTGCTGTGGTGATGAAAATCACCAGATCCACCTGATTCAGGCTTTCTCTCGCCACATGAACCATATATTCGCCCAGTTTGTTCTGTGCTTTATGAATACCCGGTGTATCCACGAAGATGATCTGAGCTTCTTCATCCGTGTAGATGGCATTCAGATTCTTTCTGGTGGTCTGTGGTTTATTGGAAACAATGGAGAGCTTCGCTCCCATTAGATGGTTGATTAGTGTTGACTTTCCTACATTCGGTCTTCCGACCACGGTGATAAATCCTGATTTAAACATGTTTAACATCCTTTACTGCATCCAGATCAATCTTAGTGAAAGCACCAGGCAGAATATCTTCCATGGTTTCCACCATATATTCGTCCCTGTTCTTTATAATGATGATCGGAATATTTTTATTTTCTGCAAATTCTACCATGACCTGTCTGCATATTCCGCAGGGGAAGGTGAAGCTGTGTGGATCTCCCACAACAGCAAGCGCTTTGATTTTCGTATGTCCATGAGATACCGCGTTGAAGATCGCAGTTCTTTCCGCGCAGTTTGTGGCGCCATAGGAAGCATTCTCGATGTTGCATCCACTGAATATGGAGCCATCTTCCATGAGTACTGCAGAACCGACTTTGAAATTCGAATATGGTACATATGCATTTTCTCTGGCTTCCAGAGCAGCTTCAATTAATTCTTTATACATTTTATAACCTCATTTTTAATATATTTTATCTCGATGGATTCATTCCTAATAACCGAAAAGCCTGAACAGCAGTATGGTTACCAGAAATCCGATGAGTCCGCCAACAAATACCTCTTTCAGGGAATGCACCTTTGAATCCACACGGGATTGAGCAACGATGATTGCCATCAGAAAACTTAGTGTGATTGCAATGGTTGAATCCGAAAGATAGCTGATCACTGTTGCCAGACTGAACGCAACCGCAGCATGCCCTGACGGCATGCCCCCTTTCAGTGGCGTACCTTCACCCACGACTGCTTTCGTGAGAATTACTGACAACGACACGATGATCAGAACCACAATCACCAGATAGGGGCTTGAATGCTTTATGAGCTGCACCCCTCTGAATGTGAATGTAGTAATCTGTTCCCAGAAGATGAAGTATCCCACGATGACAGCATTTACCGCTGTTAAAAGCACAGCAGCCGCAGAAGCATTCTTGGCGATTTTCGCCAGAGGATGGTAATGATTCGTTGTTGCATCAATGGCGCTTTCTATGGCGGTATTCAGAAGCTCTGCGGACATGACCATGGTAATGGCTATGCATAACAGCAGAAGCTCCACTTTAGTGATGCTTGTAAACAGTGAAAATATGATTACGAGCATGGCCGCCACCATATGGATTTTCATGTTTCTCTGGGTACGGACAGCATAGATGAACCCGGATATCGCATAGTTGAAACTATCAAGTAGACCCTTTAAATCCATAAGTTCACCTTCCTACTCCCTTGTTATATCCAGTGCATGAAGTATTTTTTCTTCTTCCGCTCTCATTCTGATCTTATCCTTCTCATCCATATGGTCATATCCCAATAAATGCAGAACCGAGTGCACAACAAGATAGCATACTTCACGTTTCACTGAGTGTCCGAACTCTTCAGCCTGTTCCAGTGCTTTTTCCATGGACAGGACCACATCACCAAGAACCAGTGCGTCTCCATCAAAATATTCCACGCCGAATTTATGGTTTGCATAAAGGTCCTTATATGTCTTCCCTTCTTCATATTCGATCATGGGAAAGGAAAGCACATCGGTCTCCTTGTCTATATTTCTGTTGTCTCTGTTGATGTCTCTGATGGTTTCGTTATCCACCAGAAGCACACTTACATCACATTCATAGGAAACATTCTGATCTTTCAGCGTGTAGTTTATTGTATCCTCGATGGCTTTTAAAAGCACATCATCCACATGAACGTTATTCTGTTCATTCTCAATATTGACCATATCATTCACCCATCTTTTTTTCGTTTGTTTTCTTTCTTTTGTCTTCGGGGTATTCGATTCTTTCATGATAGATTGAACTGAATGTCTTGAGGAAGTTCTTTCTGATTCTTGATACATCACTGAACGTGATGTCACATTCATCCAGCTGTCCATCATCAAGTTTGTCTTTGAAAATCTTATACACCATGGCCTCCACCTTCCCTGAAGTGGGGTCTGGAATACTGCGGACTGCCGCTTCCACACTGTCCGCCAGCATCATGATACCCGCTTCTCTTGTCTTTGGCTTGGGGCCTGGATATCTGAAATCCTCTTCCTTGACGGAGTCTGGATCTTCTGCGTTGTTTTTCATAGTCAGATAAAAGTACTTGACTAATGTAGTGCCATGATGCTGGGCGATGAGATCTTTGATTTCTTCCGGCAGTTTGGCTTTTTCAGCCATTTCGAGACCGATTTTCACATGGTTGATGATGATCAGTGTAGAAAGATTCGGTGTGATCTCGTCATGGGGATTCTTGGACCCGATCTGATTTTCCTTGAAAAACTGTGGTCTTGATAGTTTCCCGATATCATGATAATAGGCAGCCACTCTCAGCAGGATACTGTTGGCATGAAGTTCCTCCGCAGCTGCTTCCGCCAGATTACCCACCATGATACTGTGATGATACGTGCCTGGTGCTTCCATCTGCAGCCTTTTAAGCAGAGGATTATTTGGATTGGCAAGCTCCAGCAGCTTGATTTCCGTGACCACATTGAAAGTGTTTTCAATGAGCGGCAGAAACCCGATGACAAGAATGCCCGAGAGCAGTACCCCACTAGCTACCAGAAGTGAGTTCCTGAAAGTATCCGCCACTGCATTGGATAGAAGGAACCCCATGGCAAGGGAAAGCAGAAATGCAACCACACCAATATAGAAACTGGATTTGATGATGTCATTTCTTTCTTCCACTTTATTGATGAAGATCACACTCAGCACAGAGGTCAGCATCAGGATAATAAGCACCTGAACATTGAATCCGGTAATGATGCTGATGAAGATCGCATTGTATAAGGCCAGTGTCTGGCCGATTCTCTTCTTCACCAGGATCGTCAGAAGCATCGGCAGGAATGTATAAGGTACCAGGAAAGGATTGATGATCACCATGAATCTTGTCAAAGCCAGAACCAGTCCCATGAGCAGAAAGATCAGGGTGATCCTTTTAAGATCCTCATAAATACCTTTGTAGAAACGTTTCAGATAATAGATGATGATACTATGTATCACAAGCACTGCAGCAAGAAGACCTGCAAAAGGCAGTGCATTGAATCCGCTTTCATTGAGATAACCCAGTTCCGAAAGGATTGCCAGCTGATTCGCATTGACCGGATCCCCTTCCTTGACGATGGTCTGATTCTTCTTTATGACGACGGGCGTCACACTATCTCTGGCTTCCTCTCTCAGACTTTCTGTAGCATCCTGATCAAAGAAGTAATTGGGCTTAACGAGAGTTGTTACAAAACGTTTGATGGCATCCTTAGCTGTGTCACCGAAACTGAAGCTGTCTACGACATCCGTTAATTCAGCTCTGGAACGCTCGATCTTGCTCTCATCATCTTCCTCCAATGGAGTCTCATAGATTTTATTGATGCTGTTGTTGATGGTGTTCAAGGCATACCTCAGGTCACTGTTATCAATACTTAGCAGTGCTAGATATTCTTCGGAAGTCAGGCCGTAAGTTCCCCGATTTGCCAGAAGATCTGCTATTTCTTCTGTCTCCACAAGAGGATTTCTCGCATTGATGATTCCATTGAAGAAATCATTGTTTTCCTTCAGAGCACTTCTGCGAACCTCCAGCTCCTGTCTGTACTGGTTCTGTACAGAATCCACAGCATCGCTGATCAGCGCTTCTGTTGTCATCTCATCCACCAGATCCACGGATGCTTTGAAATCCACTGGAGCGATATCTCCCACTTTCAAATCATATTTCTTATTCACAATACTGGTTACCAGTATGCCAAAAGTGACCAGGATGGATAAGATGAATACGCCTCTTCTCCACCACTTCATTCTTTCGATTTTCATATTTTCTCCTTACTGTAAAGAGTCATTCCCGGTTGGGCCTGAAAAATCAGTCCCCCCTGTCAAGGATATTATTTTATATAATCAGTTTATCAAACTCCAGAACGAATTGCTACAATTTGACAAGAACCTTACTTGAAGGTCACCAGAACTCGCCCTGTACCATTGGATTCAAGAAGCAGCTCCTCTTTCAGATCTTCAAATGCGACTTCCTTATAGATGACACGGTCCAGATTCTCCAGTTTCCATTTACGAGCCATCTTATTGAACAGCTCCATTTTTCTTTCTCTGGTCACATAGACGGAATCTATTCCCTGAAGACTGATTCCTCGCAGGATAAATGGAAACACTGTTGTACTGAATTTAATGCCGGACAGATTTCCACTGACAGCCAGAGTACTTCCGTATCGAATCTCAGTCAGCAGATTCCCTGTAGCCTCACCACCAGTGGCGTCTATGACCCCATCCCACCTTTCCTTGGATAAGGGTTTTCTCTTTTCGAGAAGTGTCTCAAACAAGATCACTTGATGCGCCCCCAAAGACCTCAGATATGCTTCATTGTCAAGGCTTCTCGTGGCTGCGGTGACCTTTGCTCCAAGGCTATTCAGAAGCATGATGGCAAAGGATGACACGCCACCGGTCCCTCCCGTGACTAGAATCTCCCGGTTCGCAAGTTCCTCTCCTCTGGAGACAGCATCCACCGACAATGCAGCTGTAAAGCCCGCAGTTCCGATCTGCATCACTTCCTTCAAAGACAACCCTTCCGGAACGATGCAGAGATCCTCCTCTTTCACAATCACATACTCGGAAAACCCTCCATCCCGATCTGTCCCATATCCAAGACCTGTGACGAACACCTCATCTCCTACAACGAACTGAGATGAACCTGATTCTTCCACATTCCCTGAAAAATCAATTCCAGGCACTATAGGATATCTTCGTATGACCTTACTTTCGGGCTTCATTGCCAGGCGATCTTTGAAATTGATTCCCGAAAAAGCGGTCTTTACACGCACTTCCCCTTTTTCCAGTGGTTTCCTGTCTGCATCCAGATATTCTGCTGTTAACTTATCCTCTATGAGATTCAGAATCAGCGCTTTATTTTTCATAAGTATTCCTCCATTTCACTCGACATAAAAAAACCGAGCTATAAACATTACCTTATTATAACCCGATTTCCTATTCTATACTCTGTTTTCTTTTTCCGTCAGCTCATAGGATTCTCTCATCAGACTTTTCCCCCTCTGCCTTCTTTTATGGTCGATGTAGAAAAGCAGGTAGTAGAGAATCGTTGCCGATAGGATCACCATGGTGACCTCGAACAATATTGAAATCAGCCTCACCGGCCTGTCATAGATTTCATGAATCTCAAGGACTCTATCAGATAAAAGCTCCATCCTGAAGTTCTCAGGCATTGGGATTTCTTTGAATTCCTCTTCGATGCCACCTATGGCATTCAGTGGCGACAGTTCATTCTTCATCAGCAGATCAATGGCAATCAGTGTTTCCATGGAATAACCTGAACGAATAGATGCGCTTTCCAGATTTCTCAGATTGACCAGATCATACATTGGATAGTCTCTTAGAATCTGATACGACATGATTCTAGGATAAGCCCCATATTCTTTGGGCAAAGCAAACGGGACGATAACAATTCTTATGAGCAGTACTATGATCAACGCCAGAATATTCAAGCCGTATTTTCTCCACATGAACACTCCCCCTTTTATCCTATCTTCATCTTACTTTATTGTGTAATATATATCAATACATGGCTTTCGACCTTTTCTACAGAAGAGTATACTGGGAAGAAGTACAGTCTACAGAAATGAAACCCCCTTGAACAGCACACCGCCTGTCTACTTAATCACAGAGGTTTTAGGAACCGGGTATAACAGGATCCAAAAGAGCAGATTCCGGGCACTGAAAAAAACTCATCCTGTTCCTTTCGGATACAAGATGAGTTTATTCTACTTCGTTAAATAATTCTTCACCAAAGTGCTCACAAGTTTACCGTCTGCCTTACCTGTGGTAAGCGGTTTGAGTGCTGCCATGAGTTTCCCCATGTCTTTCATGTTATTTGCGCCTATTTCTTTAGCTGTATTCTCAACCAATTCAATTATTTCTTCTTCTTTTAACTGCTTTGGTAGATAACTCAATAAAGTTTCTATTTCAAATCTGCTTTGTTCAACCAGGTCACTTCTGTTCCCTTTTTCAAACTCCGCTACAGCATCTCTTCTCATTTTCACTTCTCTGGCGATTATCTCTATGATTCTGTCTTCAGACAACTCGGATTTTGCTTCTTTTTCAGCATAAAGTATAGCAGATTTAGCCATGCTTAATACACTGGCCTTCTCTTTGTCTTTACTTTTCAGCGCATTCTTCCAGTCAGCCTGAATCTGTTCCTTGATCGTCATGATCACACCTTCTTCAATAGCTACTATTTGAACTTTCTCTTTCTCGCAGCTTCTGATTTAAGCTTCTTCTTCACGCTTGGCTTTTCATAATGTTCTCTCTTTCTTACTTCACCAAGAATTCCTGATCTGGCACATTTCTTCTTGAATCTTCTAAGAGCATTCTCTAGTGATTCATTTTCTCCAACTTTGATTTCTGACATTCATTATCCCTCCCTCCGCTAGTTAAAAATATAAATATCAGCCTTAGTGCAAAATAACACACTGATAATTATAGTATAAAATCAATCATCAGTCAATGTTTTAGCCTGGTGGCCATGATAAACTTCTTCCACCCAGAAGATGGAAGTGCAAATGCCCTACTGACTG
>RZYZ01000373.1 GCA_009930125.1 Clostridia bacterium
TCTGTACGGTCTGCTCTCCTTTATTGTAAAGCAGTTCAAGGACTGCAAATTCTGTAGGATTGAGTCCATAGCTCCTGATTTCCTTCTCTATGCTTTTTCTGACGGAGTCTAAAGCTCTAGTGAGTACCACAAACAGTTTCAGGGACAGCTTTTCATCCAGCTGGTTTCTATCTTCTTCGTTCATCTGCATCATCCTCTATAAATATTATTTCGAATTCGAGATAATTATACCGTGTCTGTTATTTTTTGTCAACCTTAGTTGTGTAAAATTTATTTTTGTTTCTCGGCAGGCTTGAACCGTCCAAGAACAAAGTACATGAAAACATATGCTGTTCAGAAGAATTTAAGATTGGATTATCGAATTATCCTGTATACTGTAGATATAGAAACAATTTTATATGCATGTTAGTTTATTGGAATTATAAATGATTAAGGATAGGAGATAGGATATGGAACTGTTCATGGAGATCGTCATGGATATACTGTTTGATGGCACCATAGAGATTGTAAAGTCAAAGACGTCCCCGAAGGCCCTTCGGTACTTCATTATCGGTCTGATCATCGGAATCATGGGTCTCTTCTTTTTTCTCTCCTATGTGCAGAGAGAAAATGAACGCCTCATGTGGACATTCATAACCCTGGGCAGTATCCTAGCCCTCTTTCTTCTTCTTCTCTTCTACCGATTCGCTAAAGCGAGAATACCTGAGTAGCCTCTATTCACTAAGAACTGAAACGGCCATGAGCTCTAAAACTCATGACCGTTTTTCATTTGCACCTGATTCCTATTCAGCTTTCTCAAGCAGTATCTCTTCTGTCCTCTTCTAGTATCCCAGTTCCAGATCCACAATATTCTTCAGCTTTTCACCGGCATAGAATCTTCTGATGTTTTCTGCAATGAGCGCAATGGAACGTTCATTGGACACATCACTGAATCCGCCCAGATGAGGCGTCAGAATGATGTTGTCCATGTCCCATAAGGGGCTGTCCTCCGGAAGAGGCTCCCTGGAGAACACGTCCAGACCCGCTCCGCGGATTTTCTTCTCCTTCAGCACTTCTATTAGCTCTGCTTCATCCACCAAAGGTCCACGGGCCAGGTTTATGAGCACCGCATCTTCCTTCATAAGGGAAAGCTCCTCTTTTCCGATGAGGCCTCTGGTCTCTTTGGTCAGGGGTGCCAGAATCACCACATAGTCCGCTGTTTTCATGGACTCAGAAAGCTGATCCAGAGCACGCACCTCATCAAAATATGGAAGCTCCTCCATGGTTCTTTTGAGGCCGATGACCCTCATATCGAAGGCCTTGGCTTTCTTGGCCAGAAGCTGGCCGATGCTGCCCGCCCCCACGATGAGTATCTCTTTTCCGGTGAGCTCCGTCAGGGGATAGTCCACCTTCCAGTTCTTCTCCTTCTGATGTCTGATGCTGGGGAGTAGTGCTCTCGCAAAGGAAAGGACCATCCCCATGATATGGTCTGTCATCTGCGGTCCGTGGACTCCACTGGAGTTTGTAAGAAGAATGCCTCTCTCTTTGATTTCCTTCAGAGGAAGGGTGTTCACCCCCGCACTGAAGGTCTGAATCCACTTGAGATGCTTAAACTGCGCCAGATCCTCCGCCTTGAATCTCCAGGGCGGAATGATGGCTTCCACTTCATCCAATCTATCCACATGGTCGCGGAAGTTCTCCACATCCAGTATGTCTTTGCCTGTTAATGCTCTCAGTTTGTCTGCCTCTTCCTTCGTCATGATGTAGTCG
>RZYZ01000374.1 GCA_009930125.1 Clostridia bacterium
ATCGGACTTACAGTGGGTGCCAAGGCGGATGCACAAACACTGCTCAACCCAAAGACCCTGGGCATCATCGCACTGGGCCTTGTAGCCTTCTCCATCGGAACCGCAACAGGTGTACTCTTCGGGAAGCTCATGAGTAAGCTCACCAAGGGTCAGATCAATCCGATGATCGGAGCCGCTGGTGTATCTGCAGTGCCAATGGCCGCAAGAGTGGTTCAGAAGGTAGGGCAGGAAGAAGATCCTTCCAACTTCCTCCTCATGCATGCCATGGGACCAAACGTAGCCGGAGTCATCGGTTCTGCCATCGCAGCCGGCGTTCTCCTGAACTTTTTCGGTTAACGATACGAAAAAAACGAACTTGACTCTCACACAATCAGTGATACTTGTCAGGTTCGTTTTTTGTCGTTGATGAATTAATAGGAAGGGGTATAGTCCAGATTGTCGATGTGGTCCAGAACCTCGATGTTTGTGATGGGATTTCCTGAAAGACGAAGTTCATCAAAGGAGGCGAATTCTTCCAAAGGACTGATATCTTCAATCTGATTGTTGATCAGCTCGATCTTCGTTAGGGTTCTGATCTCTTTCAGAGGCGTGATGTCCTGAATCATGTTCTGATAGAATTCGATCTGTTCCAGGTTCTTGAGCCCTGAGAGCGGAGTAAGGTCACTGATCTTGTTTCCATAGGCGGAGATTCTTTTTAAACCGGTGAGCGTAGCCACCGGAGAAAGGTCTTCCACCTGATTCCAGTTGAAGTAGAGTGTTTCGATGCCTGTTTTGTCTGTGAGTGGACTCAGATCGGTGATGCGGTTGGTGTTCAGCGTCACATGGAGAAGATTCTTGAAATCATCAAGAAAAGTGATGTCTTCCAGCTGACTCTGGTAGATCTGCACCACACGGACGGTTGCTCTGATATTTTCTGGGAGGGTGCTGTAGTCCATCTCAGGCTGGAGATTGATGAAGAGTTTGTCCAGATTCGGAAAGTATTTCAGGTCCGCAAGGGATTTCATGGTGCCGAATCCTTCATACCTTACACCATCATACTCAAAGGCATCTTCGTTGAAGAGGATGACGCTTTTTTCTGATTCTCCAGGTGATGCCAGAAAGATGAATTCGTCTGCAGTGATCTTGAGGTTTACGACGTTCACAAGATCGCTGGGATAGATTTCCTCTTTTCCCAGTTCCTTTATCAGAAGTTCCAGAAACAGTGGCTCTTCAAAGACCACGGGTTTCTCTTCAGAAGACGTATCCTGATTTACAGATTTCTCATTTTCTTCTGACTCCGGATTCTCGGAAGCCGGAGCCTCTGGTGAGGAGGGCGTAATTTCTTCTGAGGAACTGGAACAGCCCATGGTGATGAATAGGGCAAGTAGAAAGGATAGGATGATCTGAGTGGTTTTCTTCTGGTGTAGATGCATCTTCAATCACTCCTTCTTTACAGAGGCCAAAGCCTATATAATACTTCTTATTCTGATTTTACGCTTTTACAGATTTCAAGACAATATATATCTGATTCCGAAGTGCTACCAGTAAGAAAAGAAGAAAAGAAAGTTAAAATGAACACGAACCTGATACGCCGCAGTACCAGTTTCGTGTTCCTGTTTCCATGCCAGACCGGGTTCATCTCAGTGCTTCTTCACCGATCCTTGCCAGGTCCAGTTCGATCAGGTCCAGTTTCTTCATGGTGAGAAACGCTTCCGTGATTCTTCTGATCTGCTCCTCCGTGCCTTCAAATAGAATTCTGTTCATATCC
>RZYZ01000088.1 GCA_009930125.1 Clostridia bacterium
TTTCCATCTTCCGGAATCCACATTAATCATGCTGGTGTCTGCACTGGCAGGAAAGGAAAATATCATGAATGCCTATGAAACTGCAGTGAAGGAGAAATATCGTTTCTTCAGTTTCGGTGATTCCATGTTTATAAAGGAAGAAGTATGTATACATTATTGAAAAAAGAGAAAAGAGCAAGACGAGGTCGTTTTGAAACACCCCATGGAACCATAGAGACGCCGGTGTTCATGAATGTAGGAACGCTGGGGGTCATCAAAGGCGCCGTTTCTTCCATGGATCTGAAGGAGATCGGATGCCAGGTGGAGCTGAGCAACACCTATCATCTTCATCTGCGCCCCGGAGACAAACTGGTCCATAAGATGGGGGGGCTGCATAAGTTCATGAACTGGGATGGACCCATCCTCACCGATTCCGGAGGATTCCAGGTGTTTTCACTGGCGAAGATCCGAAAAATCAAAGAGGAAGGCGTCTACTTCAGTTCTCATATCGACGGCAGCAGGATCTTCATGGGTCCTGAAGAATCCATGAGAATCCAGTCTCATCTGGGTTCCACCATCGCCATGGCTTTTGATGAGTGTATCGAGCTTCCGGCGGAGAGAGAATATGTGGAGCGTTCCGTAGAGAGAACCACCAGATGGCTCGTACGATCAAAAAATGAGATCGATCGTCTCAATGCCCAGGAAAACACCATCAACAAGAAACAGATGCTGTTCGGTATCAATCAGGGCGGAACCTACGAAGACATCAGAATTCGTCATGCGAAAGAGATTGCCAAAATGGATCTGGACGGTTATGCCATCGGAGGCCTGGCTGTGGGAGAAACCCATGAAGAAATGTATAGAACTCTGGATGCGGTGGTGCCGCACCTGCCTGAAGACAAGCCGATTTATCTTATGGGTGTTGGCACACCGGAGAATATTCTGGAATCGGTGGAAAGAGGCGTGGACTTCTTCGATTGTGTTCTTCCGGCGAGAAACGGCAGACATGGACATGTTTTCACAGCAAGAGGAAAGATCAATCTCAACAACAAGCGTTTCGAAATGGATGAGAAACCCATAGACGAAGGATGCCAGTGTCCGGCCTGCAAACATTATACAAGAGGCTATATCAGGCACCTGTTCAAGGCAAAGGAAATGCTGGCCCTGAGGCTCTGCGTTCTGCACAATCTGTATTTCTACAACAAGCTCATGGAGGATATCCGAAGGGCGATTGATGAAGACAGATTCCATGAATTCAAAGCCCAGAAACTGGCGGACTGGTCCAGAGGACAGGAACCTCATATTGAGAAATAGGTGAGGGAATCTGGAAATTAATAAGATAGTAGGATGAATTTCCAAATTTATCTTTCTTATTCATAAAAAATTCACTATAATGATAGTATTAAACATTTGGAGGCATAATAATGGAAGATATCATAAGACAGGTTTTACCGATTATACTTTTCCTGGGGCTCATGTATTTCATGCTTTTCCTGCCTGAAAAGAAAAGAAAAGCAGCATTTCAGAAAATGATCAGTGAGCTGAAGGTGAACGATGAAGTAACTACAAGAGGGGGCATCATCGGCAGAATCGTCAAGCTGGATGAAGAGACAATCACCCTGGAGACAGGTGCAGACAGAGTGAAGCTCAAGTTTGCGAAAAGTGCTGTAGCTACAGTAAGAACAGGTGCAGCGGAATAAGAGGCTGTTCCAATTGAATAGGAAAAGATCAGGGGCAGTGCTGACGCTCTGCCCTTTGATTTGGTAAAATCCAATGATCACACATATCAGCAGTAAACCAGAATCATTCATAAATTAATTGTAGATTAAGCGCTAAATTAAACGGAGGTTATTTTCATTATGAAGAAAAGAGGAAATATCACCATTTTCGTCATTATATTATTAGTCTTATCCTTTCTTGCTTTCACAGGCATCAATGGATTGACACTTGGAAACTACAGAGTCAAATCCTTTGGAGAGGTCATCAACAGAGGACTTGATCTTCAGGGTGGCGTATCTGTCGTCATGGAGGTTCAGACGGATTCCCTGAAGGCGGAAGAACTCTCTTCCATAAAGACGCTTCTGGACTCCCGAGTCAACAAGATCGGAGTCAGCGAGACGGTTTCCGTCACAGAAGGGGAAAAGAGAATCAGAATCGACATTCCTGGCGTATACAACTCCAGCGAAATCGTGACCAATCTTCAGACTACTGGAGAACTGACCTTTGAAGATCCGGATGGCAACATCATTCTTACAGGAAGTGATGTGACATCTGCATCTGCCATGCTGGATTCCACCAGCAAACCTGTGGTCTCACTGGTACTGAACGAAGTGGGAGCTGAAAAGTTTGAAGCAGCAACAACTGAGTTCAGAGGAAAGCAGATCACCATCAACATGGATGATGAAGAGCTCTCAGCACCTATGGTGAATGACGTCATCACAGGGGGAGAAGCGATGATTACAGGTATGGCATCTGTGGAGGAAGCCCAGTATCTGGCTGGAATCATCAATTCCGGAGCACTGCCTTATCCAGTTAAAGCAATACAGGTTAAGACTGTAGGACCAAGCCTTGGAGCGGGCGTCATGGGAGATGTCATGAGAGCATCCGCCATCGGCCTCTCACTGGTCGTACTCTACATGATCCTGAAATATAGAAGACCAGGGTTCCTGGCTTCTGTGGCACTGGGATTCTATGTATGGCTTCTGCTGTTTGTATTCTATGGAATCAATGCCACACTTTCACTGGCAGGTATTGCCGGATTCCTGCTGACCATCGGTATGGCAGTGGATGCCAATGTGCTGATCTTCGAACGTATCAAAGAGGAACTTCGCGGAACAAGCAATATCCATAAAGCCATTGAAGCTGGATTCTCCAATGCGATGAGTTCCATCATCGATGCGAACATCACCACAATCATCGCAGGACTGGTCCTCTATTTTGTCGGATCAGGTTCTGTCAAAGGCTTTGCCCTTACACTGATGATCGGTATCGTGATTTCACTGTTCTCCGCGCTGTTCATCACCAAGCATCTGATGTGGCTTGGACTGAGAATGGGCTTCCTTACAAAACCAAAGGATTTTGGTGTATCCGATCAGATCAGAGAGAGAAAGATTGATTTCGTATCCGGTGCAAAAATTTGGAGATTCATTGCAGCAGCAGTGCTGGCAGTAGGACTGTTCTTCATCGGTACTCAGGGTCTGAACCTTGGACTAGATTTTGCTGGTGGAACGAGACTCGTCATGGAAGTGGGAGAAGAGTTCGACAAAGCGGAAATGGATGAAATCGTGAAAGTCTATGATGCTGATGCAGTGACGCAGAAGGTGGATGAGACTCAGATTGAAGTAAGAAGCCAGGCTCTTTCCACGGATACCATTGATGATCTGGTAAGCAGCATCAAGGAAGAGTATTCTCTGGAGGATGACAGTATTATTACACTGGACGAAATCGGTGCTTCCGTAGGGAAGGAACTGACCGAAGGTGGAATCAAGGCAGTGATCCTGGCAGCAGTTTTCATGCTTGTCTACATTTCGCTGAGATTCAAGAAGAATTACGGATTCGCCGCCATCACGGCGCTGGTCCACGATATCATATTCCTTGTGGCAGTGTATGCTGTACTGAGAATATCAGTCAATACACCGTTTATTGCAGCGATACTGACGATTCTGGGTTACTCCATCAATGACACCATCGTTGTATTTGACAGAGTGAGAGAGAACAGAAAACTGCATCCGGGAATCTCTTCCAAGGCTCTGGTGAACATGTCCATGAATGATGCCTTTACCAGATCTGTAGGAACACTGCTGACCACCTTATTCACGATTTTATCGGTAGCGATTCTTGTGCCTCAGATCAGAGACTTCGCACTTCCGATTTCCATCGGTGTTGTGGTAGGTGGATTATCCACTTTCTTCATTGCAGGTCCCACTTGGATTTATCTGGAAGACAGATTGAAAAAGAGAAAGTAATAGCATAGACAGATCGATTGAAGTAAGGCTGCTTGAATGAGCAGCCTTATGTTTATTTTGCGACGGTAATGTTCATGGATTCGTTGTGATGCGAAAGGATTTGTATTATAATAAGAATTGTTTCAACAGGTGAGGGATGCGTATGGTGACTACATATTTAAGGGCGATATTCAAAGGTGCAGATACGATCAGCACACCGAAATATACCCATAAGACTATTTTCAGAATCATGAAAGCAGTCAACAATCGAGAGAAGATACTTATTTATGGAAGAGGGAATCGCGAAGGGATCTGCAGTATCGCTACGCTGATTCTTGTGCTCAGATATTTCAATGCAGACTTTGACTATTTCCTGATCCCCAAGGGAGGGAATCGTGAGAGTCTTGTTGCTGATGCCAAAACTCATCTGAACTTCTTTAATCCTGGTGTAATGCTGTCCTTAAATGAGACGTTCACAGAAAGTGTCCATGATGCTCTGGATGACTGCGAGACAGACCTGGTGTCTATCGGACATGGGGAAGACCAGATCCAGTACGGGTTCAGCTCCGGAGATGACACATTGCTGAAGAATGTATTCGTCTTTGCGAAAGACCTGTCGATCAATTATGACACAAGAAACATCTTCAGATATATTGACCTGGTTTATCTTGGGTCAGACGAAGAAGATGTGGAAGCCGATGAAGTGCTGAACATGGGACTGAATCGTCTTAAGATTTCAACCAATTACGGCATTGAATCACTGAAGAAGCTGAAACCCTGTGACGAGAAGGATCTCAGAAAACTGATCACCCCTAAAGAGAACCCCTGGTCCATGGTGGATAATGCACGAATCATCATAGAACTGCTGACGACAGAAGATACAAATCGGGCAGAGCAGATCGCCAAGTATCTTATCAATAGTTAAAATAGAAAGTAACTTTGGAGGTTAACATGGATTTTAAAGAAAAAATCGCGATTATTCAGGATTTTCCCAAGGAAGGTATCAGTTTCAAGGATATCACGCCACTCATCGGTGACGGAGCTGCCTTCAAGGAGCTCATAGATACCATGGCTGAAAAGCTGAGAGCTCAGGGCGTTGATTATATCGCAGGACCGGAAGCCAGAGGATTCATTTTTGGTGTTCCTCTTGCCTATGCACTGGGAATCGGTTTTATTCCGATCAGAAAACCAGGCAAACTGCCACAGGAAACAGTGTCCATCACCTATGATCTGGAATACGGTTCCGATACACTGGAAATCCACAAAAATGCATTCAAAGAGGGAGACAGAGTTGCTCTGGTGGATGATCTTCTGGCTACAGGCGGTACCATATCCGCATGTGCGAAGCTGATTGAACTGGCAGGCGGAGAAGTGGTTTCCGTGGATTTCATGATTGAACTCACCGAGCTTCATGGAAGAGACAAACTGGAAGGGTACAATGTCAATTCCATGGTTCAGTACGACATATAGACAAGTCTGGAAAGATAAAATATAATGGTTGAAAAGGCTGGTGATATACCAGCCTATACGTTATTCATAGATATATTTATTTGTGATGGAAATGAGGAAGACAAATGCTGTACGATTTAATGAAGAAGATTGATAAAGCAGGTAACATTAACAAGGAACTTGTCATAAAAGCATATAATCTGGCTGCAGAAGCCCATGGCGACCAAAGAAGGATTTCAGGAGAGCCCTATGTGACTCATCCTGTGGAGGTTGCGTCCATTCTGGTGGATATGGGCATGGACACCAATACTGTAGTAGCCGGGCTTCTTCATGATGTCATCGAGGATACGAAATATACGTATGAAGAGATCAGTGAGATTTTCAATGATGAAATCGCAGAACTTGTCGATGGTGTGACGAAGCTTGGTAAAATCAAGTACAAGTCCAAGGAAGAAGAACAGGCGGACAATGTCAGAAAGATGCTTCTGGCCATGGCGAAAGACATCAGAGTCATCCTGATCAAGCTGGCGGACAGACTTCATAACATGAGAACGCTGCGATACATGCAGCCGGAAAAGCAGAAGGAGAAATCCAAGGAGACTTTCGATATCTATGCTCCTCTTGCCCATAGGCTTGGTATGTTCCGCATCAAATGGGAACTGGAAGATCTGGCATTTCGCTATATGTATCCCACAGAGTATTACGACCTGGTCAATCAGATTGCGGAGAAAAGAAAGGAACGTGAATCCTATATCTCCATGATCATGGATGATATCGTAGATAAGCTGAAAAATGCAAGCATCGAATGTGATATCGACGGCAGACCGAAGCATTTCTATTCCATCTATAAGAAGATGATGGCCCAGAACAAGAACATCGATCAGATCTTCGACCTTACAGCCATCAGAGTGCTGGTGGATTCCATCAAGGACTGCTATGCAGCACTGGGCATCGTTCATACGATCTATAAACCGATCCCGGGAAGGTTCAAGGATTATATCGCCATGCCGAAACCAAATATGTATCAGAGTCTTCATACAACGGTCATCGGACCGCAAGGGAAGCCCTTTGAGATCCAGATCAGAACCTATGACATGCACCGAGTGGCTGAATACGGCATCGCTGCCCACTGGAAGTACAAGGAAACAGGTTCCTCCAAGGAAGCACCGAAAGATACCATGGACCAGAAACTCATCTGGCTGCGAGACATGCTGGAATGGCAGAAGGAGACTTCAGATGCGGAAGAATTCATGGAAGCGTTCAAAATCGATCTTTTCGGGGATGAAATCTTCGTATTCACACCAAAAGGAGAGGTCATCAATCTTCCGAACAGGGCGACCCCCATTGACTTCGCCTACAGAATTCATACGGATGTAGGAAACCGGACCATCGGTGCGAAGGTCAACGGGAATATGGTGACACTGGATTATAAACTGGCCACTGGTGAAATTGTGGAAATCATCACTTCCTCCAAACCCAAAGGCCCAAATATCGACTGGCTGAACATCGCAACATCCAACCAGGCCAAGACCAAGATCAAGGCCTGGTTCAAGAAAGAGAAGCGAGAAGAGAACATCCAGAGAGGAAAAGAACTTCTGGAGAAAGAGGCGAAGAAGCAGGACAGAAACTTCGCTGACATCGCCAAGGGGGAAATGCTGGACAAACTGATCCGCAGATATCATGGGAACAACATAGAAGATCTGTATGTTGTCGTGGGTGCAAGTCAGGTGCTGCCCTCCACTATCGTTACGGCGCTCAAGGATGTCATAGAGGAAGAAAAGAAAGCGAAGATCAATGAGGACAACAAGGCTTCTTTACTGGAAGCCGAGAAAATGATCGATGCCCAGAGAAAGAAAGAGAAAGCCAAGAAGAAGTCCTATTTCGGGGTTGTGGTTTCCGGCATGAGCAATGTGCAGGTCAGATTCGCGAAATGCTGCAATCCGGTACCGGGAGATGAAATCATCGGATTCATCACGAACTTCAGAGGAATCAGCATCCATAGAGCGGACTGCTCCAACATCGAGTCCATGAAGAATGACAAGACCCATCGAATCGTGGATGTAGAGTGGGAAAAGGAGAGCCAGGAGCTCTATAGTGCACGTGTGCAGATCCATGCCATGGATAGACCGAACCTTGTTTCGGATATCATTTCACTTGTGAATGAGCTCAAGATTCCGCTGAATGCAATGAATGTGGAAACAAGGAAAGATAAATCAGCAGTGATTCATCTGTCTTTACTGATCAAAGATGTGAATCTGCTGGAAGAATGTCTAAAGAGATTAAGAAAACTGTCCAGTGTTACGGATGCGTTCCGAACGGGCAATGTGTAGGTGATAGTATGCGAGCAGTTGTACAAAGAGTATTATCTTCAGAGGTAATTGTAAATGGAGAAACTGTAGGCAGGATCGGTAAGGGGTTTAATGTCCTTCTGGGGATCAAAGATGATGATACCTGGGAGGACATGACTTATATCGAAGAAAAGCTGAAGGGACTCCGGATTTTCGAAGATGCGGAAGGGAAAATGAATCTGGCGCTGAAAGAGGTCCAGGGTGAAATCCTTCTGATATCCCAGTTCACGCTGTATGGGGATGCCCGGAAGGGAAGAAGACCCAGCTTTATTCAGGCGGCCAAGGGTGAAAAGGCGGAAGAAATCTATGAAACTCTGGCGAAGAATCTTCGTGACGGGGGATATCCGACGGAGACGGGAGTTTTCGGAGCGGAAATGAAAGTGCTCATTGAAAACGATGGGCCAGTGACGATTCTTCTGGACAGCAGGAAGAATTTCTAGGTTTAAGGAGGAATTATGCAAATCAATAAACTTGTTCTAGGTGCGTATCAGGAGAACTGCTATTTAGTAATAGATGACGATTCAAAGGATGCGCTGATCATTGATCCGGGTGATGAAGGGGAAGAGCTGGTAAAGCATCTCAGCAAAATGAACATCAACCTGAAAAGTATCCTGCTGACCCATGGTCATGTGGATCACGTGGGAGCCGTGGATGCGGTTCGGGATGCCTTTGACATTCCTGTGTATATTAGTGAAGTGGATATGAAATACATCGAGCAGCGAAAGATGGCCTTCGGCAAGATGAGAAGAGCGGACTTTTTCCTGAAAGAAGGGGATGATTTCAG
>RZYZ01000375.1 GCA_009930125.1 Clostridia bacterium
CTGACTGCTCTTGGTAAATCAAAAGTGGTGGTCACATTCAGTGATAGTGGAAAAGATACAGCAGATTTCTATATTTCTGGCAGCACCTACGCCTATGATCTGATCTTCGAGAAACTTATGGAAAAAAGCAGATTCAGATTCGTCGATGGCTACAGGAGCCTAAGCAGGAAAACACCGCCGAAGGTAATCATACGGACCACCGAACCGGGCATTTTGATGATTGGTGATACCATTCTCGTCCGCCATGAGGTGGATAAGGAGGTGAACTTCATCTCCGGAGAATATCGATTCCATTATGAATCCGCAGGGGTGGGCAAACTGCCTGCGGAAGAAGGAAAGAACATACTGGACGGGAAATTCTAGAAGAAAAACAAATAGTGAGTGAAGTGAAACCGCCCACTCCTTCTGGAGCGGGCGGTTTATTGCATAGCTCTGTTTTAAGGACAATTATTAAATGACCCAGTTTCCTTTTCTGAACAGCGCCACTTCTGTGCCGTCTTTCTTGTAGGCAGTGATGTCAAGCTCCGGTCCGCCCACCATGAAGTCCACATGGATCAGGCTGAAGTTCGCGCCCTTTTTGTCCAGTTCCTCCTGGCTCATGGATGTACCGTTCTTGATGGCGTATCCGTAGGCTCTTCCCAGAGCGAAATGAACAGAGGCGTTCTCGTCAAAGAGGGTGTTGTTGAATAGAATCTTGGTGTTGGAGATGGGTGAGTCGTCCTGTACAAGAGCGATTTCGCCCAGTCTTACGGCGCCATCATCATTCTTCATGAGATTATCCAGTGTCTCATATCCTTTTTCCGCATAGAAGTCGATGACCTTGCCGTCCTTGAAAGTGAAGCCGAAATCCTCCACAAGATTTCCGTTGACACTGAGGGGTTTGGTGGCTCTTAGTGTACCATTGACCTTATAGGCATGGGGCGTGGTGAACACTTCCTCGGTGGGGATATTGGCCATGTAGGCAACGCCTTCATTGCTGTCATTGGAACCGCCGATCCAGTTGTGGTCTTCTGCCAGGTATACTTCCAGATCCGTTCCAGGTCCTTTCAGAAGAACCTTTTCAAAGTCCGCTTCATTGAGGAAGCTTTCATACTTCTTCAGGTTCGCGTTGTGCTCTTCCCAGGACTTCACAGGATCTTCGTGATTTAATCTTGTGGCCTTGATGATGTAGTTCCAGAGCTTTTCTACTGCCACTTCGTCGGGTTCATCCTTGAAGATGGACTTTGCCCAGCCCACAGATGGTACAGCCACGATAACCCATTTTGTGATGCCCGTCATTCTGTATTTCATCACAGGAGCCACAGTCTGGCTGGCCACTTTCTGACTGGTCTTCACTCTTTCCGGATCCACTTCCTTCAGAAGCTCCGGATTCGGAGAAATCACGAAGCAGTGATGATAATTGTCTTCATAGATGTCTCTGGTGTTGGTGACTTTCCACTGGGGATACTCTTCGAATACGAAGTCCTTCCCGTATTTGTATCGCATAAGTGTCATCTCGTCATCATTCAGGACCAGCTCTACATGCTTTGCCCCTGCAAGGTAGGCTTCCTTGGCGATGAGTCTGGAGAGTTCCAGTCCGTCCGTGGTGGTAGTGATCACAAGGCCTTCCTTTTCCTTCAGATTCACACCGACCTGTACAGCCAGTTTCGCGTATTTTTCCAGGTATGGTTTCAAGTCTTTCATTTCATCCTCCTAATGGTATGTTATCGTTTTATTCCAATAGATAAATTTTATCACATCGCATCT
>RZYZ01000376.1 GCA_009930125.1 Clostridia bacterium
GCTCCGATGAAGAAGGGCACCTCATCTCTCTCTGGTGCCTTTTCGTATTGTATAAAGCGCAGTTCCGGATAGGTCTCTTCAAGTTTTTCCAGCTCAGGTTGCGGCAGAAGATCCTTCAGGATGCCGATTTTTATTCTCTCTTTCGTGATGATGTTTTCCTTACGCATGATGATCTGTACTCCTTCTACTGTCTTCCTGGACCTTCTCCACATAGGTCTTCATATCGAACTTTCTCTCCAGGCCCTTTGCGTTCATGTAACGCACCTTTCCGAAGATGGGACGCTCCTTCCAGCCTCTGTCATGCTTTCCGAAGCACCAGGCGACCCCTGCGAACCCGTTGGGGTCCCGGCCGTCCAGATTGTACTTATTGTTGAGATATAGTGCGGCTTCATAGGCGGTTTCGGGATTTTCCGTCCACTCGATGATCTTCTTGCCCCAGTACATTCTCATATATCCCTGCATCTTGCCGGTGTGCACCATTTCCAGCTGCGCCGCATTCCAGTAGGGGTCATGGGTCTTTCCTTCTTCCAGCTCTTTCAGAGTATAAAGGTAGGGCCTTTCATCCTCCTGGTGTTCCAGAAGCGTTTCTCTTGCAAAGGACGTGATGGAGGCGAAGGAATCATAATGGGGATTATAAAGGACAAAGTTCACTGCCAGCTCTCTTCTGACGATGAGCTCATCCAGAAACACTCTTTTGTTTTCCGAGTGATGATTTTTCAGGGAAAGATAGATTTCCAGCGGTGAAATCTGGCCGAAGTGGAGATAGGGGGAAAGATCGGAGCCCAGATTCTCGGAAGGCTCATTTCTCTTTTCCGCATAGAAGTCCAGTCTGTTTTCGATGAATTCATCCAGTCTTCTTCGGGCTTCTCTGTATCCGCCTTTATAGAGGTGAGACACGGAAGGCACTTCCTTGTTCACGCTGAGCTCTTCCATGACCGATTCTGTTTTTTCAAAGGGGATGGAAGGAAAGGCTGGCGAAATGTCGAGGGAAGATTTTTCCATCTTTCTTCTTTCCAGGGGCAGGGCATAGTCCGGGATCAGCCGTTCGATTTTCCTTCGTATGGTTGCTGCCGAATACTCCTCCTTCATGGAAGTTTCATCTGCAGGAACCAGAACATCGGATTCCACCTGGAACATGGGGCAGGCTGCAGCCTCCGCTACTTCACGCCTCCACTTTCGCTGGATGCTCAGGTACCCTCGATCAGTGATGAGAAGCGCTGCCTTCTCCGACAGCTTCACAGCTCCCGTGGAGGGGGTGTCCTTCAAAGCGATGAACTGGATGCCCATGTCCAAAAGGTCCTTTTTCACTTCCAGAAGCCCCTCCACCATGAACTGGTAGTGCCTTTCGTAGGCTTCGGGAAAGGAGGCTGTGAGTCCGAAATAGACCAGAAGCGGAAGATGAAGCCTGTTTGCTTCATCCATGGCATAAGCCAGTGCATGATTGCAGGATACTCTCTGGGAGGCCTGCATCCAGTAAAGGACGTAGTCTCCATCGGTGCTGCTCTTTGTATTCAGTTTTCGGATTCGTCCTTGTGGAATCATGTTCAAGCCTCCTTTTTATATATCCATTCCGACCTTGCCGTCGGTGATTTCCACGATTCTGTCCGCTTTTTCCGCGATGCGTCTGTCATGGGTGATGATGACGAAGGTGGTTCCGAATTTCTCGTTGATGTCGCGCAGCAGGTTGTAGATGGTTTCTGTGGTGTCAGAGTGCAGGTTTCCCGTAGGTTCATCCGCCAGGAT
>RZYZ01000377.1 GCA_009930125.1 Clostridia bacterium
GCAGCGTCTTACCTGTTCCAGGAGGTCCTACCAAAAGGATTCCCTTTGGAATTCTGGCACCCAGATCCAGATACTTCTTCGGATTCTTGAGGAATTCCACCACTTCCTCCAGTTCATACTTTTCTTCTTCCGCACCGGCCACATCCTTGAAGGTCACGGACTTGTTGTCGGGGTTGGCCATCTTGGCACGGCTCTTTCCGAAATTCATGGCACTTCGGTTGCTGCTGCCCATGTTCTGATTCTGCTTGTTCATGAAAATCAGAAACATGGCTACACCACCCAGAAGAAGCACGGGGGTCAGAATGGTCCAGATGGAGAAGTCGGATCTTGGGGTGTATCTTTCGATGACCGTGTCCTTCCCTTCCTCACTCAGAAACTGGGCCAGTCTTTCAGGCGCCGCCACCGTTGTGAAGGTGGTGTCATCTGTCTTGATTCCCTTGATGGTCATGCCATCACTGGAAATATTGATTTCCTTGATTTTGTCAGCTCTGTACTCTGTTGTGAATTCATTAAACGAAATGGAATTCAGCTGATTGTCCACGTTGTTGAATAACAGCATGGCGATGAAAAACAGCATGATCACCGCTACAAAGCTGAACATATTGGGTACTTTACGATTTGTATTCATACGCTCATCAGGCAATTCTACTATTTTTGCCTGCTCCTTTCTTTTGCTCATTTAGAAGAATACTCTTCCAATTAAATTGTATACTATCTATTCTACAGGGAAATCCTGAAAGAATAAAGGATAATCGATCTTATTTCTGATAAACTTCCTCTTTGAGGGATGCCACATAAGGAAGATTTCTGTACTTTTCCGCATAATCGATGCCATAGCCGATGATAAATTCGTCAGGGACTTCATAGCCCACATAGGTTACGGGAATGTCGTTGGTTCTTCTTTCCTTCTTGTCCAGAAGACACACGATATCAATTCCTGCAGCACCTCTTGTCTTGAGATAGTTCACAAGATAGCTTAAGGTCAGTCCCGTATCGATGATATCTTCCACGATGAGGATATTCTTTCCAGTGATGTCCATGTCCAGATCCTTATTGATCTTCACGACACCGGAGCTTACCGCTCCAGTTCCATAGCTGGACACTTCCATGAATTCGATGTTGCAGGGGATGGTGATTTCCTTCATGAGATCCGTCATGAACACCACAGATCCTTTCAGGATGCCCACCAGCACCAGGTCCTTGCCTTCAAAGTCCCTGCTGATCTTCGCTCCCAGTTCTCTGCACTTATCTGCCAGCTCATTTCTACTGATCAGCACTTCTTTTACATCATTTTCAATCATTTTCTTCCTCCTCAAAGATTCCGATTTCAAGAATCTTCTCTGCATTGTCTTTCACTTTATAATCATCACTGATGATCATGGACCCGATATAGAACACATCATTTCTGTTCTGGAAGATGAGCAGTCTGTCCCGGTCTTCTCTGCTGATCTTCTTGTCGATGAGGATGTTCTTCAGCTTTCTGTATCCGTTCATGCCGAAGGGTCTCATCCGGTCCCCTTCCTGCCGGTTTCTCACAATGACGGTTTCCTCCATGAGATCGCCATTGAAGAATCTCAGTTTCTTGTCCTTGACCATCTCGTTTCTTTCCACAAAACGCAGTCGAATGGTCTTTCCATCCACCAGGTAGGTCCCTGGAATTTTCAGTTCCTCATGAAGCATTCTTTCTTCCCTTTCTGTATCTGCTTTTTTTCTCTCGATTATGAGATTTCCATAATC
>RZYZ01000378.1 GCA_009930125.1 Clostridia bacterium
GAAGCTCATGAGCAAGCTCACCAAGGGTCAGATCAATCCTATGATTGGTGCAGCAGGTGTATCTGCAGTGCCAATGGCCGCAAGAGTGGTTCAGAAGGTAGGACAGGAAGAAGATCCTTCCAACTTCCTGCTCATGCATGCCATGGGACCAAACGTGGCCGGAGTCATCGGCTCTGCCATCGCAGCCGGCGTTCTCCTGAACTTCTTCGGTTAACGATCCCGATCTCAGTTTATACATTCAAAAACCCTCTCGCTTTAAAACGAGAGGGTTTTTCATATGCATGTTACTAAGCTCTTCTATTTACTAGCTGATCATAAGATATGTTCCATTTTCCCCAGAAAAACAGCCAGAGAAAGAAGATCCGCCGATCCGCCTGGAGAAAGATTTCTCTTCACGAAATCCTGATTCATTCCATGAAGCTTCTCCATGGCATCCGGCTGCGCCATGCCTCCTTCTTCCAGAAAGGTCTTTGCAGTCTTTCTGACATACGTAAGAGATTCCATGCCGCCACGACTGACGATGTTGGAATCCTCCACTTCACTCATGAGAATCAGGAGGACCGTCAGAAGCCTGTCTTCATAGGACTGTTCCCTGTATTTACCTTCTCGTAAAACAGGAAGCACTTTTTCTCTTAAAACAGGATATCCTTTTTCCGCTTCTCCTCGGATGCCAGTGAACCCATACTCTTTGTAGAGTCTTTCGCCGTGGGTCAGCAGGGTTTTTTCATGGAGATTTTTAAAATCGCTCCGTATGATGCCTTCCGTCATGAACCGGATG
Organism: Clostridia bacterium; assembly: GCA_009930125.1. Lineage (GTDB taxonomy): Bacteria > Bacillota > Clostridia > Clostridiales > Clostridiaceae > Proteiniclasticum. Next base: position 779 of record RZYZ01000378.1, read on the forward strand.
ATCTGAAACACTTCTACCGTGTCCTTTTCAGTGAATGCCGGCAGATGATTTTCCTGATAATCGGATCTACTCATGTAGTTTCCGAGGGCAGCAAGTAGAAGTCCCATGGAAAAGATGATTCCCTTGTGGGTGTTGATTTCCTTCGTCGCTTCAAACATCTGGGCTTCAATATCCATCCCCTTGGGTCGCAGGCTTATGAGAAGCTCCTTGAGATCTTCCCCTCCGTGATATCCTGAAAGGAACATCTCCCTGAATCCTTCTCGAAGGCTTACGGCACTGCGAAGAAAAGTGAAAATATCCATATCCTTGTGGGCACCGCTGTCCTTCGCATCCACAAGCCCTGGTTTGGGTGTCAGAACTGCTTCCGTAAGAATGGATTCCTCTGCAAGCTTTGCCGCTTCCTCTGCCCAATGATGTGCTCTATTTTTTTCTTCCATTACTTCTGTCCTTTTCCCTGGCCTGATCATCCGCTTCCTCTTCAATTCTTCTCATTTCCTTTAGGATGAACTTTTCCGAGTAATCCAGATGCTCCGAGGTGATGATGGCTACCTGTTCATAGTTCTTCTGTCTCATGTTCTGATAGAGAAGCCAGTGCTCATCCAGCGCTTTTCGTCTACGGTCGTTTTCCGTGAGAGAGATGTCTCGAAAGCGCATGAGGTAATGTCTCAGTTTCTTCACGATGACATCTAGTCTCGGCATTCTGCAGAACTCATAGATCATGTCGTTGAACTGTCTGGAAAGCTCAATTACTTCTTTATAATCTCCTCTGGCATCCGCCTCATCGGTTTTTTCAAGCAGCGCTTTCATCTCATCAAACTGCTCCTCGGTCATGATCTTCATGGCATTCTGCGTAGCCAGAATATCCAGCGCTTTACGGATCTGATAGATTTCCACCGCATCTTCAATGGTGATCTTCTTCACCACCACGCCGTAGTGGGGAACATACTCCACCAGCCC
>RZYZ01000379.1 GCA_009930125.1 Clostridia bacterium
AACATCGATGCCCATCTTCTTGAAGAGCTCAATGGCCTGCTTACTGTTCTTCTTTACCACGTCTGCCACGGCGATGATGCCGAGAACCTTCTTGTTGTCTCCGAAGAACAGTGGTGTCTTTCCTTCACTGGCCAGTCTGTCGGATTCTTTCTGGAACTGTCCAAGCTCGATGCTTTCTTCATTCATCAGCGCCAGGTTTCCGGCGATGTAAGGCTTTCCTTCAATAAATGCGGCAATCCCCATACCGGATACGGAATTGAAATTGTCCACTTTCTTGAGGGTCAGACCCATCTCCTTGGCTTTCTCCACCACAGCCTCCGCAAGAGGATGTTCCGATGGTTTTTCGATGGAAGCTGCAATATGGATCAGCTCTTCTTCCGTCATTTCACCGTTGGTCAGTATATCGGTCACCACAGGTTTTCCTTCTGTGAGGGTTCCTGTCTTATCCAGCACCACTGTATTGATGGAATGCATAGTCTCCAGCGCCTCCGCGGATTTCACAAGAATTCCGTGCTGGGCTCCATTACCAGTACCTACCATGATGGCCACAGGAGTCGCGAGACCCAGGGCACATGGACAGGAGATGACAAGGACCGTAATGGCCAGAGACAGAGCGAATTCAAAATCGTATCCCATGAGCATCCATACAATGAAGGTGACGATGGAGATTCCGATGACCGTCGGTACAAAGATGCCGCTGATCTTGTCCGCAAGTTTCGCGATGGGCGCCTTGGTGGCGTTGGCATCTTCCACCAGCTGAATGATCTTGGCAAGGGTCGTGTCATCTCCGACCTTCTCCGCCTTGAACCGGAAATAACCGGTCTTGTTGATGGTGGCTGCGATGACCTTATCACCGATGGTCTTTTCCACCGGAATACTTTCTCCTGTGAGGGCACTCTGATCCAATGAGGACGACCCTTCTACAATGGTACCATCCACCGGTACGCTCTTACCAGGCTTCACCACGACCACATCTCCGATGACCACTTCTTCAATGGGCACTTCCACCTCTTCACCGTTTTTCACGATGAGTGCGGTTTTCGGAGCCAGGTCCATGAGCTTACTGATGGCTTCCGAGGTCTTTCCTTTGGATTTCGCTTCCAGATACTTACCAAAAGTGATCAGCGCCAGAATGGTAGCACCACTTTCAAAATAGAGATCATGGGCATACATATGGACGATTTCCATATTGCCATGCCCCAGACCGTATCCGGTTCTGAAGATGGCATAGATGCCATAAAGGAACGCTGCGGAAGATCCGATGGCGATGAGCGAATCCATGTTCGGCGCTCTCAGCCATAAAGCCTTGAATCCCACTTTGTAGTACTTCATGTTCACATACACAATGGGCAGCGACAACAGCATCTGAATGAACGCAAAGCTCACTGCATTTTCCGTGCCCAGAAGCCAGGATGGAATCGGCAAGCCCACCATATCACCCATGGCGATGTACATGAGCGGTATCAGGAAAATGAAAGAGACTTTCACTCTATATCTCATTTCCTTCAGCTCTTCTTCTATGGGGTTCACGCTAGAGACTGCCGCTCTCCTCTCCCCTGTTTTCTTATGGACCTGCGCCCCATAACCCGCCTTTTTCACTGCTTCAATTACAGTTTCTTCCGGCACATCGCTGTCGTAAGCGATGGTCATGGAGTTGGTCATTAAACTGACATTTACACTGGAAATCCCTTCTATCTTCTTCACAGACTTTTCTACCGCTGCAGAGCAGGCAGAA
>RZYZ01000380.1 GCA_009930125.1 Clostridia bacterium
ACTTGTGAGTAGCAGCACAGGAAACTGAGGCGAAAGCATACAGGAAGAAGCAGTAAAAGTCTCGATATGGGTAGATTTGTCCATATTTTGAGTAGCAGAAACCTATGGAATACAGAAAACTTTTAGACAGCTGCACACTCTGTCCCAGAAACTGCGGTGTCAATCGGAACCAGGGAGAAATCGGATTCTGCGGAGTCACAAGTGAGCTTCTCGTGGCACGGGCAGCCCTTCACATGTGGGAGGAACCTTGTCTGTCTGGAGAGAAAGGATCGGGCACCGTGTTCTTTTCCGGATGCGCCATGGGATGCGTTTTCTGTCAGAATCATGAGATTGCCTTAGGCAGAAAAGGAAAGATCATTTCCGTTTCAAGACTCTCAGAGATCTTTCTGGAACTGCAGGAGAAAGGGGCGAACAACATCAACCTGGTGACCCCCAGCCACTATGCTTTGCAGATCATCGAAGCCATCAGGCAGGCGAAGATAAACGGACTGGTTTTACCCATCGTCTATAACAGCAGTGGCTATGAGAAAGTAGAGACGCTTAAACTTCTGGATGGCCATATCGACATCTACCTGCCGGATTTCAAATATATGGATGGTGAAATCGCTCACAGATATTCCAGATGCAGAGATTATAAAAAGTTTACGAAACCTGCCATAGAGGAGATGGTGAGACAGACTGGTGAGCCGCTCTTTAATGAGGAAGGCATCATGCTTCGAGGAACCATCGTCAGGCATCTGAGTCTTCCGGGCTTTCTCCATGACTCCAAAGACATTCTGATGGATCTTCAGGATACCTTCGGTGACAAGATCTTCATAAGCATCATGAATCAGTACACACCCATGATTACGCTGGAGAAGTATCCGGAGCTTGAGAGAAAAGTGACCCAGAAAGGGTATGACGAGCTGGTGATGTTTGCTAAGCTCATCCGAATACGCAATGCGTTCATTCAGGAGGAGGAGACCCAGGATGAAAGCTTCATCCCATCCTTCGACGGAGAAGGGGTCTAGAATATCATCATGACAAAATATCCTATGAGGAGGAAGTTTTTATGGAACTTGTGAAAAAACTGAAGAGAAAGAACCAGGAGAAACTGGTTCTTCTGGATCTGCCTGAACTTTTGGAGCCCCTCCGAAAAGAGTTTGAGGACATTCTACCTGTGGAGGATCGTCTGAAGGAAGAAAAAGCGGGTTTCATTCTGGTCTTTTTCCATACCCAGGAGGAAATCAGAGAGAAAGTCCCTTTTATCATGAAGATGGTTCATGATGATACGCTCCTCTGGGTATCCTACCCGAAGAAGTCATCCAGGAAGGTATCTTCCGACATCACAAGGGACAAGGGCTGGGAAATCTTCGGCGAATATGGCTATGAACCCGTAAGCCAGATTTCCATCAGTGAAGACTATTCGGCCCTGCGCTTTTGTCCCCTGAAGAACATCAGAAGCTTCACAAGAAATGAAGAGATGATTCTGTCCAAAGAAGGCAGAAAAAGAAGCAAAGTGGAAAAAGAAGAGTAAACGGGACGAAAAAAGGGAAAGTGAGATGTCCATGCATCTGACTTTCCCTTTGCATACAGGTTATTTCTGCCCTTTTTCCTGTTTGACGATTTTCCCCGGATCGCTGATGATCTCAATGGTGGAGTGGCTCACACGAAGCTCAGTGGTAAGAAACCGCACTTTTTCCTTGATGTCCTCGATCTTCCGCTGATTGTCCGTGGTAACGAAGAGTGTGGC
>RZYZ01000381.1 GCA_009930125.1 Clostridia bacterium
CGAGAGGAAGAACCTCACTTTGATTTTCCACTTCCTGCAAAGTCAGGTTGCAGTACCTTTTCAGCCTTTTACTGTATTCCATAATGGCACCCAGATAATAATCTGGGATTTCATTCTTCCTATAGATAACAAGCAGTGTAACCATAGTTTCGCCTCCTTTGTATTACCTTAATCATACCATGATTTTTTCTAGGTATAGGATGAAAATAACATATCTCCATTTAAATAAATTGAGTGCAATTGAAATTAATGCGATTTCATATTATAGTAGTAGTATGGATAAGAATAGAATCAGTTACGGAAAAGAAAACGACACAAACCTGAAGCTTCTGATCTCTCTGAGCAGAGGCTTATCAAATATCAGCAGAGAGACCATGAGAAATATCAAGGAATACGGCATTACCCCTTCCCAGTTTATGGTTCTGGAAGTCTTATATCACAAAGGAGAGATGAGAGTCTGTGATATTACAGAAAAAATACTGTCCACTGGCGGGAATATGACTGTGGTCATCAATAATCTGCTGAAAGAAGAATACATCGAGAAAATACCGACCCCTGGGGATCGCAGATCCTACAGTGTCAGGATCACGAAAAAAGGAGAAGAGCTCATCAGTGCGCTTTTTCCTGGACACCTTGAGATTCTCGCACAGTCCATGGACGGACTGACCCATGAGGAGAAGCAGGAGATGATTCGCCTACTAAGGAAGATGCAGAGGATGGAAGAATGAAGACACTGAGAAAATATGTGGGATACCGCACAGTCAAAACAGCCGTTGGCGCCGCCATCGCCATCATCATCGCAGAATACATCGGGCTCAGCTATGCCGTATCGGCAGGTGTCATCACCGTCCTGAGCGTGCAGAGCACCAAGAGAAAGTCCATCGAAATCGCCATAAGAAGACTGGGTTCTACAACCCTAGCAATCTTAGTGGCCGTTGTGGTCTTTCTTCTCATGGGCTACTCCGCGGTGAGCTTCGGGGTCTACCTTCTCCTCTTCATACCCATCGCGGCAGCGTTTAATCTCAATGATGGGATTGTGCCCAGCACAGTTCTTGTAACCCATCTGCTGGTGGAAAAGTCTGTAGCCCTTTCCTGGATTCTCAATGAATACGGCATTCTCATCGTAGGGGCAGGGATTGCGCTCCTCTTTAATATCTATATGCCCAGTGTGGAGAAAGACATCAGGGAAGCGCAAAAAGATGTGGAACGACTTTTCAAGAAGATCCTTGCCAGTTTCTCGGAAGACATTCTATCCCAGTCTGTGAACATAGAAGAAGAGAAGATGTTCAAGGAACTAGATGCGACCCTGACAAGGGGATTTGAAAAAGCCCACAGGCTTTCCTCCAATTATCTTTCGGAGTCCTTCCTCTACTATGTGCGTTACATGGAGATGAGAATCAAGCAGTATGAGATTCTGAAGCAGATGAGAGAGGATCTGGGCAGGGTAGACAGCTACTACGAGCAGAACCGTCTTGTGGCCTCTCTGACAGAGCTTGTAGCTCATCAGTACAATGAGCTCAACACAGCCAGAGAACTCATTGACGATCTCAACGGTTATATGGAGATCTTCCGGAATCAGGACCTGCCGAAAACAAGAGAGGAATTTGAAAATAGATCCTCCCTCTATCAGTATGTCCGGGATCTTCAGACCCTTCTGGAAATCAAGAAGGAGTTTGCGGACTCTCTTACAGAGTACGACAAGAAAACATTCTGGAAAAAAGAGGATG
>RZYZ01000382.1 GCA_009930125.1 Clostridia bacterium
TGACTGCATGACCCGCGGTGCGACACCGTGGGTTTTTTGCTTATTTTCACATTTTTGAGACATCCCTCTTGACTCTGTGACACAATCATGTATAACCTGTCTTCCGCACCAACAAATACCATATCGAAGAAAAAATCCCTCTGTGAAGGGATTCTTTTCATAAAGTCTGTTGTATATTATTGTATTTCCTGTTGTATAACAGGACAATCAGTAGTTTTTGAAGAGGGTCTTGATCTGTCCAAGGGATTGGATCTCCAGCTTGGGATTCCCGTCGGAATGCTTTGAGAGTTCCAGGACAAGAGGGTTATACGAGAAGAGAAAGTAGTTGTCCGGCTTGATCATGGCACAGTTGTAATCCCTGAGTGAATGGATGATCTCCTCGAAGGAGAACGTGTGCTTCAAGACCTTTGTCTCCATGATCCTGAGAATGAGAAGACTCAGATAGCACACCAGGACATGGGCCTTGATCCTCTCGGCCCTTTGAAGATAGACGGGCCTGATCTTCAAAAACAGCTTCGCGACCCTGAAGGTCTCTTCGATGTGGGAGAGACCCCGATAGGCTTTGAGCACGTCAACAGGCTTCATGCCGGTCTCGCTCGTGACGATCAGGTAGAAGCCGTCGAGCCGGGCCTCCTGGTCGATCTTCTCCTGGTCAAGGATCAGTTCGGACGTTGATGTGATGACCTTGCCATTCTTGTCATAGGAGATTTTTTTGAGGTAATTGGCGGCGTTTCCGATCTTTTCCTTGTCGAAAGCGGAAGGCGAGTTGATGAGCGCCTTCGCTTTCCCGATGAGTTTCTCCCGTTCATGGCGGGTTTTCTCTGCGTAGTTCCTGCTCCAGGTGACGACCTGGAGCTGTTTCATCTTGTGTTTGAGTTTCTTACCTTCATGGTCAAAAGGGATTTCGACATCATGGACAAACCCCTTGATCTGGTACTCGATCTCACCGAATCTGTCAAAGACAGGGGTGAAGCCGTGATCGTTTTCGATATAGAGTTTCATCATGCCCGATGAGCCTTTCACGGTCTGGCTGTAGATGTAGCCGTCATTGTTTCTGATGGCTTCGATGATGTTGTTTCCACAGTTGAGTCCCTTGTCGGCGACATAGATGGTTCTGCCTTTGATCTTGTTCTTCGCCTTCATCTCGTTGATGACGGAGGTGAAGTGGGATTTCTCGGATTCGTTGCCGGGATAGATCTTGACATCGATGGGGATATGGTCCTTGTCCAACAGAAGGCCGATACTGACCAAAGGGGACACCCGGTTCTCTTTGGACGGGCCTTTCCTTCTGAAGTCGTCTTCCCGGTCGATCTCGAAATAGAAGTTGGTGCCGTCATAATATGTCGTGTCGGTGTTGAGGCCATAGGTCTCTTCGGTCATCCGGTACGCATAGTCCTTGATGGATTCGAAAGCATCACCCAGATAGGAGAGGGTCCGATACATCTGGTCTTCGGAGAACCGGTAGTTCTCGAAGAACTGGCCGATCTTGTGATAACTGCTGATCTTGGAGACCGGATTGATGATCTGTGAGTAAACCAAAAAGGACAGGACATCATCGATGGAGTGTTCACAGGCATGTTTTTCCTGGAGGGCCGCACAAGGAAGGTCGAGTCTGAGCCGGTTCAAGATGGGCTTCAAGGCCAGATAACCGATGTTACGGAAAGAACTGCTGGTTTCTTTGAGTTCTTTCCTGTCATCGAAGACGAGTGTCCTGGAT
>RZYZ01000383.1 GCA_009930125.1 Clostridia bacterium
ATCCAGTTTCTCAACAATGGCCTTGGTGTTTTTGCATTCCGGATAACCGGAACAGGCCAGGAATTTACCGAACCTTCCATTTTTGATGACAAAATGACTGCCACACTTTTCACAGATCTCGTCCGTTACCTCATCCTCTATGGTGATTTTGGAAACCTTGCTCTCTGCAATATCGATGTCTTTCTTCAGGGGATTGTAGAAGCTTCCTACAACTTCCTTCCAGGTTTCCTTTCCTTCCTCAATCAGATCCAGTCTGGATTCCATGTCAGCGGTGAATTCCACATCGACGATATCCTTGAAGTATTCGGCCATGATGTCATTGACGATTTTTCCCAGGTCCGTCGGGATCAGACTCTTCTTTTCCCTTTCCACATATAACCTGTTCAGAAGCGTGGATATGGTAGGCGCATAGGTCGAGGGTCTTCCGATTCCCAGCTCTTCCAGCGTCTTGACAAAACTGGCTTCCGTATATCTTGCCGGTGGCTGAGTGAAATGCTGATTCAGGTGGATTTCCTTGCTCTTCAGCTTCTCGTTCTCTTCCAGTTCCGGAATGGATGTATTTTCTTCTTCATCCTCATTCTTGTAGTCATAGAGCTTCATGAAACCGTCAAAGGCCACGGAAGAACCGCTGGCTCTGAATTTATAGTCGCCATTTTGCACTTCCAGACTGATGGTGTTGAGCTTGCAGGACTCCATCTGGCTGGCGATAAACCGCTCCCAGATGAGTTTGTATAATTTGTACTCCTCAGCCTTGACGCTGTCTTTGACCTTTTCAGGGGTCAGTTCGATCACAGTAGGTCTGATGGCTTCGTGGGCATCCTGCGTATTTTTCTTCCCTTTATATACTCTGGGTGTCTTCGGATAGTAAGCCTTCCCGAAAGCGGATTCGATATAGGCTTTTGCGGAAGCCTGCGCCTCATCGGAGATTCTTGTCGAATCTGTTCTCATGTAGGTGATGAGACCCACTGAACCGTATCCCTTGATGTCCATACCTTCATAGAGCTTCTGCGCGATGCTCATGGTTCTTCTGGTCTGGTAATTCATTCTTTTCGAAGCTTCCTGCTGAAGTGTCGACGTGATGAAAGGCGCCAGAGGATTTTTCGTCTTCGTGCCTTTCTTGATACTGGCAACAGTGAACTCCCCCTGGTCCAATTCCTTTTTGATGTCCTGAGCCTCTTTCTCCGTTGCTATTTCAATTTTCCTGTTCTTGTACTGCGTGAGTTTGGTCTTGATGGTCTTCTTCTGTTTCAGAAGGTCCGCCTCAATGCTCCAGTACTCCTTGGACTCGAAAGCTTCGATCTCTTTTTCTCTGTTGCAGATGAGATTCAGTGCAACAGACTGCACTCTCCCTGCACTCAGACCCCATTTGACATTCCGCCATAGAATGGGACTGATCTCATAACCGACCAGCCGGTCTACAATTCTTCTTGCCTGCTGAGCATCAAAGACCTTCAGATTGATCGGACGTGCATTCTTGATGGATTTTTTTACAGCATCCTTCGTGATTTCATTAAACTCGATTCTGATATTATCTTCGGGGTCCAGTTTCAGGATATGGGATAAATGATAACTGATCGCTTCTCCTTCTCTGTCGGGGTCAGTCGCGAGATAGACTTTATCCGCTTTCTTTGCAGCCTTCCGGAGTTTCGCCAGTAAATCCCCTTTCCCACGAATGGTGATGTACTTCGGTTCAAAATCATTCTCCACATTC
>RZYZ01000384.1 GCA_009930125.1 Clostridia bacterium
CACCACCGATGGCCGCGAAATACACTGCTCCGTGCTCCGTCATCTTCCTCTTCACTTCATCGTTTCTCTTTCCTTTGCCGATCATGCCCATGAGACCCAGATCCAGGAGCCTCGGAGTATAGGCATCCATGCGAAGGCTTGTGGTAGGCCCTGCTGAACCGATGACTTCTCCTTCTCTTGTAGGCGTCGGTCCCACATAGTAGATCACTGCGCCCTGGATGTCAAAGGGCAGCTCTTCCCCACGGTCCAGTCTTTCCATGAGCTTTTTATGGGCCGCATCCCTGGCCGCGTAGATGGTCCCTGAAATGAGCACATTGTCTCCAGGTCTCAGGTTTTCCACATCTTCTTTTCTTAAAGGTGTCGTAAGTCTTACTTCCATTATAGAACAACCTCCTTATGTCTTGTGGCATGGCAGTTGATGTTCACGGCCACGGGAAGACCTGCGATATGAGTGGGATAATACTCGATGGCCACTTTCAGTGCGGTGGTCTCTCCTCCGAAGCCCTGGGGTCCGATGCCCATGGCATTGATCTTCTCCAGCAGCTCCTTTTCCATATCCGCATAGTAAGGATTCTCATTGTACTCTTCCAGTCTTCTCATGAGCGCCTTCTTCGCAAGAAGCGTGGACTTGTCGAAGGTTCCACCGACGCCAACACCCACAACCATAGGGGGACAGGCATTGGGACCGGCCAGCTCCACGGTCTCCAGAATGAATTCCTTCACGCCTTCCACCCCTTCAGAGGGTTTCAGCATCTTCAGCCTTGACATGTTCTCGGAGCCGAATCCCTTAGGCGCCACCATGATCTTCAGCTGATCCCCAGCCACCAGGCTGTAGTGGATGACCCCTGGCGTATTGTCCCCGGTGTTCTTTCTGTTTAAAGGATCCGCCACCACGGATTTTCGAAGAAAGCCCTCTTCGTAACCTTCCCGGATTCCCTGATTGATGGCCTCCTCCAGAAGTCCGTTTTCGATATGGACTTCCTGTCCGATCTCCACAAAGACCACCACCATGCCCGTATCCTGGCACATGGGCGCCATGTCTCTTTCCGCGATCTCGGCATTCTCGATGATCATGCCGAGCGTGTTAGTGGCAAGGATCCATTTCTCTTTCTTCTTCTGCTCCTTCAAAGATGCCATGACATCATCGGGCAGGAAAAAGTTCGCATCCATGACGAGTTTCTTCACTTCTTCGGTTACGCGCTTTGCGTCTATGCTCTTCATAATAACTTCCACCTTTTCTTCTTTCATTACTACCTATTATACAGGAAATGCCGCCATTTTCCGGACAAAGTCCAGCATGTGCGGCATCTAAATCTATTCCTTAGTTTTCCTGTCTTCTCTTTGCCAGAGCCAGCACTCTGTTCATTTCATTGTTGACGATCATGAATCCTTCATCAAAGCCCATGCCCGGTTTTGCCAGGACCTGCTTTGCACCGCAGGCGATTCCGATGTTGGTGCAGACCTCTGCACTTCTGTTGGTTTCGTTGCAAGTGCCGCCCAGGTATGCGCCCACACCCTTGTCCTTGCAGTAGAGGATGGCCTTGATGGAATTGTTCACGCCGCCAAGGTCCGGTGTCTTCACCTGTATCATGTGACCTGCCTTATTGTCTGCAAAATACACCACATCATCAAAGGTGTTGCACCATTCATCCGCAACCAGCTCCACCTTGATGTCACGATCATCCAGCATCTTTGTCAGGTCTCTTAAG
>RZYZ01000003.1 GCA_009930125.1 Clostridia bacterium
GTCCAGTATGGTCCGTGCGTTCATGACACCAACCCCGACCAATTTCATCTTCTGGAATCCCATCATCTCCATTGGTGTGCGAATTCTCATTGGTGTGGTTGCGGGGTATGTGTACAGGGCACTGAAAAACAGAAACTACGGGATTGCCGTATCCGCTGTTGCGGGATCGCTGACCAACACCATTGGTGTTCTTGGTCTTGCCTACGTGTTCTATCTTTCCAGATATGCAGCAGGATTAGGCATCTCGGAAGCCGCAGCAACCACTTTTATTCTATCCATAGTGGGTACCAATGGCGTGCCGGAAGCGATTATATCCGCGCTCATCACAGTGCCGGTAATAGCCGCCTACAGAAAAATGAAAAAATAGATATACTAAAAGGAGATGGTTACCCATCTCCTTTGTTTTATAGGTTATTTCAGCAGTTCATCACAGTCTCTTATAGTCCACATGCTCTTCAAGAACTTCTTTGTCGCTGTATAGATAGTCTTCATCCAGCACCAGGCTCGAATCTTTCTCCACCGGACTCTCATCTTCAGTCAGGAACAGCACGGAATAATCCAGGCTTAAATCCTTGAAGAATAGGATTCCGTGTTTCTTGTCCTTGGCGATCTTCACAAACAGTTTGCCTGTATAGGTTTCACCAGGTTTTACGATTACTCTTCCAAGAGTGGTTCCATCTTCATGTTTTGCCATGATGTGCACTGAGCGTTTGGCTATGTCAAACAGCTGAAGCTGCATGGGATTAAAGGAATAATCCTCACTTCCTCTGTTGTGGACGGTGACCTTGTATTCAACCAGTTCCTCTTTTTCATCCACATCCGGTTTTTCCGGCATGATTTTTGCCTTGGCATTCTCAGCCAGATGTTTCATCTTGTCTTTAAGTCCTTCCGCATTTTCTTCCACATCATCAATGATTTCCTGTGCGCCGAACGGCTCATCCACAAAGTTATCATTCTCCGGTTCAAATGCATCTTCATCATCAAAAGCCATGTCATTCTTCATGAATCCATCGGTTTTTTCTTCGATGTCATCAGCAGTGGATGCAACCTTGCTCTTGAGATCTTCGAATTTTTTCTTGGCTTCATCGGATTTGTCTCTGATTTCCTCCTGAACCTCTTCCACGACTTCATTCACATCATTCTGCTTTTTGAACCCTTCGAGTTTTTCTTCCGCTTCGCTCTTCAGATCAGCCGCTTTACGCTTCACATTAGGTGCGATTTCCTGGTCAACCTTAGACTTTGCAGCTTCGATCTTATCTTCAGCAAGATCCTTGATCTCTACATATTTGTCCTTTGCCTCCATGCTGCCAAGTTTTGTCTGAAGTTTACCCTCTTCGATTTTGGTGCGAAGCTTTTCTCTTACAGCTTCCGTCTTCTCCATAACCGCTTTCTTGAGATCCAGATCAGCTACAGGCTCACCATCCTCATCCGGGTTAAAAGTGAAGTCACTGGATGGATTGGATATATTCACGACAATATCATCAATCACAGCATTGGTTCCGGCCTTGTAGACCTTTTTAGGTGTCACTTTCATGGGCTCCATGAATCCGTCTGTTTCAGATTCGATTTCATCTAGATCAAGTTCTGCCCATCTGGTCAGCTTTTCGGAATACTCCTTCTTCAGATTCTCATTTTTGATCTTGTTCTTCTTGTACAGTGCATACGCTGCTGCAGCTGCCGCAACGACGGCTACACCTGCAACGATCTTGCCGGTATTCTTCTTGCCGTTTCTGCTGTCCAGCTTATTACTCACTTCTTTGCTGCTGTTTTTCGCAAAGCTCACAGCATCTTCCTTTACGCTGTCTTTCTTCTCAAAGAGCTGCTGCGCACTCTGGCTTCCCTTGTCCATGATGTTTGCCAGGGATTCCTTCAGATCTGAAGTGGCATCTTTCACTTTCGGAATCATATCCTTCGCCATTCCTTCGCCTTTTTTCACTAGTTCTTCGCTCTTTTTTACCATTTTATCCATTTCAAATTTCATAGGATGTTCCCTCCTGTTTATTGTAAATTCAGTCTTTAACCCATTATACATTCAATACTTTAAATATTCAGTAATCGATAGAATTGTTAATACACTTTTTACACCACGGTCACGGTTTATCAGTTAAATAGCATATTATAGAGCTTTATATCCACTTTTATGTTTATTTATATCTTTAATTTGCAGGCACAACGAACCCTCTATGATTTGCTTTTACACCATTCCATAGGATTGTTAATAGACTTTTATCAATTTAAACAGGCACTGATGATTATCATTTTTCTTTTTTTACCTTATAATGGTCATATAAGTAAACATTGGAGGTGTTTTTAATGAAGTATATTCCATACATCCTCCTGGGTATTGTCATTTTAGCTATAGTGTATTTTCTTGCAGTGATTACTCGTTATGTAAACCGCATCTTATACCCGAAAACGAAAACCTATGACATGGCCAAGGAGAAAATCCGAAAGCAGGGATATTTTCCCGAAGAATACATCGACTCCCTATCCTACGAACCACTGAACCTGAAATCTCCCTATGGATACATGATCAATGGCAGACTCTATCCCAATGATTCCGACAAATATGTCATCATCGTCCATGGAATCACCATGAACCTCTACGGAGCACTGAAATATCTGCCTTTCTTCTATAAGAAAGGGTTCAATGTTGTCGTATTCGATCTTAGAAACCATGGAGAAACCGGTGGGGACAATACCACCTATGGCTATTTTGAAAAGTGGGATCTGAAAACCGTAACAGATTACCTGTTCAAAAAATTCGGAGACGGCATCAGTGTAGGCCTTCATGGAGAGTCCATGGGCGGAACCATTTCCATGCTCAACATGGCCATGGACAAGCGAATCCGATATGGCATCATAGACTGCGCATTCTCAGACCTTCCTGAACTTCTGCTATTGAAATTAAGACAGGACACGAGAGTCCACAGCAAAAAGCTCATCAATCTCGTGAACCTCTTCATCAAGATCAGAGCCGGATTCTCCATAGAAGATGTTTCCCCTCTGAAAGAACTTCCCACCATCAGCCAGCCGATTCTCTTCATTCACGGTGCAAAGGATGACTATGTGCCCGCTGCGATGACGAAAGCCATGTACTCCTTCAAAATGGATAAGAAGTTCATGTATATCGCTGAAGATGGCGAACATGGAACTTCCATGGCAACCTCTCCTGATGCATACGATGAAAAGGTCACAGATTTTCTGAATGAAGTCTATCCCGATGAACATTTTAATATAGGACATTGATATGATTCCTATGCAGGCAGGTCACACGTGACCTGCCTTTCTGCTGTTTTTTTCTAGCGGATCGTCCTTGATTCACAGTACTTCTTCCCCTCTCTTCTTGATTTTAGACCAAAGGATGTCCATTTAGGGTATTCACTTAGAACGGTTGTTCTGTTATAATTGCATTATAAAGAATGTATGTTCTAATTTTGTTAAAGAAGTATAGGTGAATTTGAAATGGAAAATATCATTTTTCATGTGGACGTGAACTCCGCTTATCTTTCCTGGAATGCCATCTGGGATCTTCAGCACGGGAAAACCCTGGATCTTCGAACGGTACCTTCCATTGTGGGAGGCGACCCGGAAAGCCGTCACGGAATCGTCCTCGCAAAATCCATTCCCAGCAAGAAATATGGCATCAAGACCGGAGAAACCCTTTTTTCAGCCCTCATGAAGTGTCCCGAGCTGAAAATCGTTCCACCCAGATACAGTATGTATCTGAAAGCCAGTGATGCTATGGTGGAAATTCTGCGTGAATATTCCCCGCTCATAGAGCGCTATTCCATCGACGAGTGCTTTCTGGATATGAGACACCTGACAAGAGAAAACGCCGTAGAGACTGCCCTGTCCCTGAAAAACAGGATCCATGAGGAACTGGGCTTCACTGTCAATGTGGGGATTTCCACAGGGAAGCTTCTGGCAAAGATGGCCTCCGACTTCAAAAAGCCCGATCAGGTTCATACCCTCTATCAGGAAGAGGTCCCGAAGAAAATGTGGCCCCTGCCCGTTCAGGACATGTTTATGGTCGGCTCCCGTACCACGGAAAAACTGAAGAAAATGAATATCACAACCATAGGAGATCTGGCCAAAGCGGATCCCAGGTTTCTTCATGAGAAATTCAAGAAGTATGGTTATATGATTTCCTGCTACGCCCGAGGAATAGACTCTGCCACTGTGAAGAATGAGGGTACCGTGGAAATGAAGGGAATGGGAAATTCCACGACCCTCCCCTTTGATTTCACGGATCGGATTTCCTGTCACAATGTGCTCCTCTCCATAGGAGAAACACTGGTCCCCAGACTGAGAGAAGCCGGAAAGCTTGTGAAAACCGTATCCATTCATATTCGCAGCAGTGATTTCACTTCTTTCTCCATGCAGAAGACCCTCCCCTTCGCCTCGGATTCCACCAGTCTGCTCATGGCTGCAGCCTGTGAACTGTTTGATGAAATCTGGAACGAAGAGCCGGTCAGGCATCTGGGGATCTCTTTCTCCCAGCTGAAGGAGAAGGACATCCAGCAGCTTTCTTTCTTTAAAGACAGCCGGGCTGAGAAAATGAATCGCATGGATCAGGTCATTGATATGGTGAGAAAGAATTTCGGCGATGATTCCCTCATACGAGCCACCTTCATCAATTCTCCAGTCAAAGCGTTTTCTGGAGGCGTGGTGGAAAAAGACTATATTTTCATGAACAGTCACTTATGAGGAGGGAAACGGGATGAAAGTACTGGCCAAACCCATAGAAATGATAGCCTGGTTTGATTTCAAGGGCCTGATCCACCCGATCCGATTCAGGCTCATCGATGAGGATGGGAAATACAGAACCATTTCCATCAAAAGCATCCAGGCACGGAAAAAGGAAAAGCTTGCAGGGAATCTGATGCAGGTTTTCCTCTGCCGAGGAATCGTCAACGAAAAGGAAGTGCTTTTTGAACTGAAGTATGAGAAAGACACGGACCAGTGGACACTATTCAAAATGTGAAAAGAGGAATCCGGCCCATAAGAAAAGACTGTCATCAAAGGTGACAGTCTTTTCAGGTTCATTCAATATTCTACTGGATATTATCTGACCACAATGGCATGATTTCTTATGTTATAGGAATAAGCAAAACTTGGAATATCAACCCAGTATTCTCTTCTTCCATTCCATGACCATGGATCCGTTATTTTCAGCTTATTGGCTTCCGAATCATATCCTGTGACCAGAACGGCATGATTGTTTCTCAGAAGAGACTGAATCTGCCCTTCCACATTGTACTTCACATAGACAGGCGCCTCTCTTCTCACGGTAAGATAGACAACCACAGGGTTATCCGCGAGGATTTCTTTTTTGATGTCTTCCACCGTACTTCCACTGAAGTTCACGGTTCTTCCAGCGCCATAGGTGTTGCTGTAATCTGTCAGTGCCTGAGGATAGATCGTCGTTCTTAAACTCAGGTCCTGTTTGTAGGGAGATCCCACAAATCCCTTGGCAGGGTTGGAGGAATGCTTTGGCATCGCATCCAGGAACTGTCTGTAGGATACATCTCTGGCAATCCCTTTATACTGAAGTGCCATGAGAAGCGCAGTGGCTTCACACCCGACGGGTGCATAGACAGGACTCAGCTGGCTGTGATAGGGAACGGTTATGCTCTTGTAGACTCCATTGACTTCCGTCAGATAATCTCCGGATGCCCAGCCTGTTTTTCCGTTGTAGACGATATTGTTCCATTTTCCTTCTGATCCGATGACTTCCACCACTGCACCCTGAGGAAGAACAAGCATGGATGCAAAGCTCGTGCCTGCACCTGCTCTCATATGAAGGGCATGGGTGGTCTTCTTCTGTACCAGAGTCGGTGCTGGTGCTGGCTCTGATACAGGAGGTTCCTCAGTTTCAGCTGGAGGTGGTGCAGGAGTGTCTACCACTGGAGGTGCCTCTGGTTCCGTCACAGGAGCAGCTTTGATAAGCTTCAGATACTTCCCGGAAGCCCACCCGGTTTTGCCCTGATAAGTCACCTTTTTCCATTCTCCATCCTCAACCAGTGTCACAGATGCGCCCTTGGGCATAACCATGACAGACGCATAGGTTTTCGCTGGTCCGGTTCTCATGTACAGATTTCCAGTAGTCTCATAAATCGCCCCACCGACTGCAGGATCTGTTGCTGCTGGAGGCGCTTCTGAGGGCGGATCCACCGGCTGGCTTACGCTGACCTGGGTGAGATATTTCCCGGATGCCCATCCGGTTTTCCCGTTATAAGTGATTTTCTTCCATGCACCACCATCTTCAACGAGCGTCACCGTGGCGCCCTTGGGCATGACAAGGATGGCCTTGTTGCTGGTTCCGGCTCCAGTTCTCATATAGAGATTCGCTGTAGTTTTCATGGTGGTTGCAGCAGGTGTGGACGGTGTCACCGGTGCCGGTGCAGGATCCACTGGTGCTGGCGCTGGTGCTGATGGAGCCTCCGCTCCAGGATTCTGCGCAGGATTGATCCATACGCCTGGTGCATTGACAGCTCTTGATATGTTGATCATTCCGTTATGAATCTTATAAACATAATAATTGCCTGGCTGATAGGTGGTTACGGAATTGATTTTTCTGGCTGCATTGACGCTGTCCATATAACCTGGAATTTTTTCCGAAACAGAATAAGTGCTGCCCACATCAGGTAGCGGATTGGCAAATACCGTGAAGGATGATGTGCTCATGGTTCCAACCAGAATGGTTGCACTGATTGCTGCAGTCAATTTTTTAGACATGGTTTTCTTCAATTGAATTCCCCATTTTTCACAATCTATTGCGTGATCGTTTATACGTAAACGATTTCATGAAATAATTATATCATAGAAACTCTATACTGTACTATGAGTTTACCGGTATGATATGTAAAAATTGTTATAATTGCTATAGTAGGATTCAATATAAATTGAAAGGACTGTCATTGCTGACAGTCCTTCCTTTCTATTTCTGATATTCAGTTGATTCCTATTCTTCGGTCTTTGCAGCTGAATAGTCATAAGATGCAAGTCTCTTGTAGTTATCAAGTCTTTCCATAGCATCCTTTTCTGTCTTTGCAAACAGTTCTTCAGCAACATCTGGATATGCCTTGCTGAGTGAAGCGTATCTGACTTCACTGTCAAGGAATTCTCTGAAGCTTCTTGTTGGTTCCTTAGAATCAAGTGTGAATGGGTTCTTACCCTGCTCCTTAAGAGTTGGGTTGTATCTGTACAGCTGCCAGTATCCAGCTTCAACAGCTCTCTTGGTCTGTTCCTGGCTGAAGCCCATACCAAGTTTAAGTCCCTGGTTGATACATGGAGCGTATGCGATAACAAGTGATGGACCATCATAAGCTTCTGCTTCTGTCAGTGCCTTCATGGTCTGGTTCTTATCAGCACCCATACCAATCTGTGCTACATATACATAGCCATAGCTCATTGCCATCATACCAAGGTCCTTCTTCTTTGTTCTCTTACCAGCAGCAGCAAACTTAGCGATTGCAGCAGTTGGTGTAGCCTTGGATGACTGTCCTCCAGTGTTGGAGTAAACTTCTGTATCCATGACAAGAACGTTGATGTTTTCTCCAGTAGCAAGAACGTGGTCAAGTCCACCGTAACCGATGTCGTATGCCCATCCGTCTCCACCGAAGATCCACTGGCTCTTCTTGGTCAGGAAGTCTCTTTCATTATACAGTTCCTTCGCTTCAGCAAGATCGGAATCCTTAAGAAGTGGAAGAAGTGCAGCTCTTGCAGCCTTGGATTCTTCACCCTTATCGAAGTTTTCGATCCAGTTCTGTGTAGCAGCCTTCAGCTCTTCTGAAGCATCAGCATTTGCTACCAGTCTTTCAGCGATTGGAAGTAGTTTTTCTCTATGTGTCTTATGTCCAAGGTAGATACCAAGACCGAATTCAGCATTATCTTCAAATAATGAGTTCGCCCAGGCTGGACCCTGTCCAAGATGGTTTGTTGTGTAAACGGATGCTGGTGCTGAACCACCCCAGATGGATGAACATCCGGTAGCGTTGGCAATCATCATTCTGTCACCAAATAGCTGTGTTACAAGCTTAGCATATGGAGTTTCTCCACATCCTGCGCAAGCACCTGAGAACTCAAGTAGTGGCTGCTCGAACTGGCTGCCCTTCAGTGTGTTCTTGTTCATTGGATTCAGCTTGGCTGTCAGAGACATTGCATATTCCCAGTTCTCTGTTTCGTGCATCTGTGTTTCGATTGGCTTCATGACAAGCGCCTTCTTAGGTGCTGGACATACCTGAGCACAGTTTCCGCAACCTGTACAGTCAAGAACAGAAACCTGAATCTTGTACTGAAGATCTGCGAACGCCTTACCGCCCATAGCCTTCTTCGCTTCGAATCCTTCTGGTGCATTGGCCATTTCTTCTTCATTGACAAGGAATGGTCTGATTACAGCATGAGGACAAACATAGGAACACTGGTTACACTGAATACAGTTTTCAATATTCCACTCTGGAACGTTGACAGCGATTCCTCTCTTTTCGAATGCGGATGTTCCCATTGGGAATGTACCGTCTTCTCTTCCTAGGAATGCGGATACTGGGAGTGAATCCCCTTCCTGAGCATTCATTGGTTCAAGGATGTTTCTGATGAAATCTGGAACAGATTTCTTTTCAGCAGCTTCGTCTGAAGCGGAAGCCCAGTCAGCTGGAACATCAATCTTCACAAGTGCGTTTACGCCTCTTTCGATGGCTTCGAAGTTCATGTTGACGACCTTCTCACCCTTCTTACCGTAGGATTTCACAACGGAATCCTTCAGGTGCTTGATGGCATCTTCCACAGGGATGATGTTGGCAAGCTTGAAGAAAGCGGACTGCATGATCATGTTGATTCTTGTTCCAAGACCGATTTCTGTAGCAAGTGACTGTGCGTCAAGTGTGTAGAACTTGATGTTCTTCTTGGCGATGGCATTCTTCATTCTTGCTGGAAGATGCGTATTCAGTTCATCCGCATTCCATGGGCAGTTCAGAAGGAATGATCCATTCTCTTTCAGTCCCTTGGTCATATCGTATTTATTCACATAGGATGGGTTATGACATGCAACGAAATCTGGGTTCTGAATCAGGTAAGGGCTCTTGATCTTGTTCTTACCGAATCTCAGATGGGATACTGTGATACCACCGGATTTCTTGGAGTCATAGGAGAAGTATCCCTGAGCATACATGTCTGTGTTGTCACCGATGATCTTGATTGCAGACTTGTTGGCACCAACTGTACCGTCTGATCCAAGTCCCCAGAACTGGCACTGTACGGTACCTTCTGAAGTTGTATCGATTTCTTCATGTTTTGCAAGGGAAGTGTAGGTAACGTCATCTTCGATACCGATGGTGAAGCCGTTCTTCACTTCATTGTACTTCAGGTTTTCAAACACTGCCAGGATCTGTCCTGGTGTAACGTCCTTGGAGCCTAATCCGTATCTTCCGCCTACGATGACAGGTCTTACATCTGATTCGTAGTATGCGTTTCTTACATCCTGGTATAGTGGTTCTCCAGCTGAACCTGGTTCCTTTGTTCTGTCAAGAACAGCGATCTTCTTCACTGTCTTTGGTACAGCATTCAGGAAGTGCTTCATGGAGAATGGTCTGTAAAGATGAACATTGACAAGGCCGACTTTCTCGCCCTTCTTTGTCAGGTGATCGATGACTTCAGATGCGGTGTCGCATACTGAACCCATAGCGATGATCACATGCTCAGCATCTTCTGCTCCGTGATAGTTGAACAGCTGATAGTCTCTTCCAGTAAGCTTGTTGATTTCTTCCATGTATCCTTCAACGATTTCTGGAACAGCCATGTAATATCTGTTGGCAGCTTCTCTTCCCTGGAAATAGATGTCAGGGTTCTGAGCAGTACCTCTTGTTACAGGTCTTTCTGAGTTTAAGGATCTGTTTCTGAATTCAGCTACAGCTTCCTTGTCCAGAAGATTTTCAAGCTCATCGTATTCGATGACTTCAACCTTCTGAATTTCTGAGGATGTTCTGAAACCATCGAAGAAGTTAAGGAATGGAACTCTGCTCTTGATGGAAGCAAGATGCGCAACTCCAGCCAGGTCCATGATTTCCTGAACGTTTGATTCAGCAAGCATAGCGAATCCAGACTGTCTTGCAGCCATTACGTCCTGATGGTCACCGAATATGGAAAGTGCGTGTGCAGCAAGTGCTCTTGCACTGACATGGAATACGCCAGGAAGAAGTTCTCCTGCGATTTTGTACATATTTGGGAGCATAAGCAGTAATCCTTGTGATGCTGTGTATGTAGTCGTGAGTGCTCCACCCTGAAGGGATCCGTGAACTGCACCAGCCGCTCCAGCTTCTGACTGCATTTCAACGACCTTTACAGGTTGTCCGAAAATATTCTTGACACCCTTAGATGCCCACTCATCAACATTTTCACCCATTGTTGAAGATGGTGTAATTGGATAGATCGCTGATACATCTGTAAATGCATACGAGATGTAGGATGCAGCCATATTTCCATCCATGGTTTTAGTTTTTCTCATGTCTATACCTCTCCTTAATATATATTTCCTAGAAATCCGGCCTAAAGATTTCTAAAATATAACTACGTTTCCGTAGGTTATAAATGCGCATGAATTTGAGTATAGTTAATAAATTATCATTAGCTATACTCAAACGACACAACATTATTATACAATATTTGGTAAGGTTTTACCAACGAAAAATGGCATATATTTCGCATTTTCGCATATTTACTGTTTTTTTATGATATTCTCCATTCCCTCTAAAATCTCATCCGCGCTTTCCCTTTGGAAATCAAGGGTTTCGATGTATTTGATCAGTTCCTCTTTTTTCCTCAGATTGGACAAGGCGGCTTCAACAGTTCTCTTTTCCAGGTCAAAATCATCCATTTTTGGTACAAGCTTGACATAATCCTTGATGGGGACAATATCACCATCTTTGGCGACCCTGACGTTATATCCGTCGTTTGCCAGAAGTTCTCGAAGTGCTTCGGATGCTTCCGGGTCTCCATGGGTCAGGAAGATTTCCTTAGGCCCCTTTCTTATGGCTTTCACCCAGTTGTAGAGTCCTTTTCTGTCCGCATGTCCGGAAAGACCGGAAAAACTGTGGATCTTGGCATTCACTGCAATATCCTCACCAAAGAGCGTCACGCTCTTCACACCATCCTGAATGATTCTGCCAAGGGAGCCATGAGCCTGATACCCTACGAATACCACGCTGCACTCACTTCTCCAGAGGTTATGCTTCAGATGATGCCGGACTCTTCCTGCTGTGGCCATGCCCGATGCACTGATGATGACGCAGCCTTTCTGTGTGCGGTTCAGCTTCATGGAATCTTCTACAGACTCCGTGAAGAACAGATTCTTGAACTCCAGCACATGATCCCCTCTACTCATCTTCTCCTGACTTTCCGCATCGAAGTATCTGCTGTATTCTTTGAAGATTGCTGTGGATTTTGATGCAAGAGGCGAATCCACATAGACCTTGACCCCTCTTTCGAGCTTTCCGGCTTCCTGGAATTCATTCAGGATATAGAGCAGTTCCTGGGTTCGCCCCACAGCGAAGGATGGGATGATGACATTACCACCTCTTCTGTATGTATCATTGATGATTTTGATAAGCTCCTCATGTTCCACCTGATTATCAGGATGAAGTCTGTTCCCATAGGTGGATTCCATGATCAGAAAATCCGCTTCCGTCACTTCCACAGGTTCCTTCATCAGTGGAATCCCGTGATTGCCAAGGTCTCCCGAATAGACAAGTTTGATTTTCCGCTCTTCTTCCTGTATGTACATTTCAGTGATGGCCGCCCCCAGCATATGCCCGGCTTCCAGAAAATTCATCCTGAAGCCTTCGAAGAGCTCCACAGGCTGATTGAAATCCACCTCTTCCAGAAGCGTCAGTGCCCCTTCCGCATCTTTAGCAGTGTAAAGCGGTTCGATGGGGCCAAGTCCCTTCCTCTGCCTCTTCTTATTCTCCCATTCCGCATCCTGTTCGTGGATGTAGGCGGAATCCATCAGAAGAATTCTGCAAAGGGCAGCCGCTGGCGGTGTGGCAATGACCTTCCCTCTGAATCCTCTTTTGTAAAGCAAAGGAATACGTCCGCTGTGGTCGATGTGAGCATGAGAAAGGATGAGATAGTCGATGGTGGACGGGATATAGGCGAAGACGTCGTTCCCTTTATCCTTTTCGTCCCTGCCCTGGTATAAGCCGCAATCCAGAAGCACTCTTTTGTCCCTGACTCTCAGTAAATGACTGGATCCTGTCACAGTTCCTGCGCCACCTGAAAATTCTATACGCATACACGGTCCTCCTTATCTGTTGTTACTCTCATTATATCAATAATTGTCAGATATTTTTGTTAACATTCAGTTTATTCACAGTTTCCGGTAACGTTTTCTGTTTTAAAGATAGTACAGTTTCACCTGAAATAATCTGTATAATAAGAAAAAGCATGGATTTTCATGCCTTTTCCTTGTTTAATCTGTACTACTATTTGTTTTGGACTATTTCGAATACTTCTCAATAAGCTCCATGATCTTATCCGTTGCACCGCTGAGCTGCGACTCTTCCATGTGACTGATAAAAACTTCCCGATCTTCGTGCAGCTTCAGTATGCTCATTCTAAGGGATACATCCGTCAGTTCCTCTTCCACAAGAACCATGGAATATCCGTTCTTGTAGAAACTCTGCGCATTCTCGATCTGATCTCCTCTGCTGGCTTCTTTTGACAAGGGAATCAGAAGGTTCGGCTTGCGCAGGGCCAGAAACTCGAAGATGGAATTGGATCCCGCTCTTGATACGATCAGGTCCGCAGCAGCAAGAATGTCCTTCATCTCTTCCACCACATATTCATACTGCTTATAGCCTTGGGTCTCCTTCAGGCTCTCATCCAGATTGTTCTTGCCGCAGAGGTGGATGATGTTGAAGATGGGAAGAAGCTCTGGCAGAATTTTTCTGAGAGATGTATTGATCTTCACTGAACCGATGCTGCCGCCCATGACCAGGAGTACCGGTTTGTTCTCTGTAAAACCTGCAGCCTCTCTTGCACGTTCGCCATCTCCTTGATATAGATCTTCTCTGATGGGACTGCCCACAAGAATCGCTTTTTCTCCGATTTTCGATACCGTGTCAGGAAACGTCACAAGCAATCTGTCCACAAACCGGGAGGCCAGCTTATTGGCAAGCCCCGGGGTCAGGTCTGACTCATGGGCAAGTACCGGAATTCTGAGAAAACTTGCTGCTGCCACCACAGGTACGCTGACAAATCCTCCTTTGGAAAATACGATATCCGGCTTCTCCTGCCTCAGAATATGAAGAGACTGAAGAAAGCCTGCTACTACTTTGAAAGGGTCGGTGAAGTTCTTCAGGTCGAAATACCTTCTGAGTTTTCCGGAAGAGATGCCGAAATAGGGAATCTTCGTTTTCCCGATGATTTCCTTTTCTATGCCGTTTTTCGATCCGATGTATTTAATCTCATAGCTCAGCTGCCTAAGCTTCGGTACAAGCGCAAGGTTCGGATTCACGTGCCCTGCAGTACCTCCACCCGTCATGATGATCTTTTTCATATTTTTCATTTCCCTTCTGCCAGAACAGACCCTGCTCAGTACGATTACTTCAGTTGAGTCTCTTCTGTGTATTCAAACATCTCTATTATACCAAATATTCTTATGCGAATTCACAAATATTTTACCATGTAAATGTATACACCTGACACCAGAAACATCTTCAGTTCATTTTCTTTGATATAATGGTTTCATCAGTTAGGAAAGTCAGGTGAAAAGTCATAAAACTAGTAGAAATCCAATCCATAGACGAAAATCGGTTTAAAGAATATATTGAGGCCTGGCGCAGTGAAAACCAGCGGATTTCCCCTTCTTCCTGCGACATGGGCACACACTCCTTTTCGCAGTGGAGAGAAGCGCAGCTTGCGCTTTCTGAGGAAACCACCCGTCCAGAGGGCATGGTTCGTGCTGAAACGCTGTTTCTTATAGAAGACAACGGATACATCATCGGTGCCATCAATCTCCGTTATGCCATGACGGAGGATCTTCTGAGGCTTGGCGGACATCTGAGTTTCGGCATCCGGCCCGAAGAACGCAAAAAAGGATATGCCTTCATCATGGTCAAGCTTGCACTGAATCGGCTTCGGATAAGCGGAATCACAAGAGCGCTGGTAACCATCACAAGAGACAACAAGGCAGCCCAGAAGACCATCCGAAAAATCGGAGGAAAGCTGGAAAACGCATATGAATCAAAGGGAACGGTCATTGACCGCTACTGGATCAGTCTATGATCATAATGGTTTCAGAGCAAAGAACCTCAGCATTTGCCGGGGTTCTTTTTGTCGCTATGCTTTGGAAATATCCGGGAACGTGAATGAATCCGGGAGCGACAGGTCCCCATAACTTCTGATCATCCATCCCGCATCAGCATCCTCCTCCAGACTGAGTCCTTTCAGATTCCCTAGAGGCGCGAAATGACAGATGACTCTTTCAGCATGCTCTGGAATGATTCTCTCCAGAAGAGTCTCGAGACGATAAGGTCTTGTGGAAAACACATCATAGAGATGAAGCACATTGTCTTCTATCTCCATGAGAACAAGAAGATCCTCGGAAAGTCGATAGATACACTGGTCAAATCCATGGACATAGTAGAAGGCCAGAATATGTTACTCCCCGAGGGCTGCCACCTTTGAATGCAGCGGTAGAGACTCCCTTTTGTGCTTCAGAAGTTCATCCAGCGTCATCCTGACCTGTACAGAAGATGCAATGCTCTTCCTGTACAAGGACGGATCGACAATGAATCGAAAACTCTTCACAGGGCGAAAGCCCCACCGGGTATAGAGCGGAACCGCCTTTTCATCCGCTGCAAGAAAGAAGAAATCACAGGTGTCCTCATACTCCTTCAGAACGTGCAGAAGAAGGCTGCCGGCAAGGCCTTTCCCTCTATGAGAAGGCTCCGTCATGACCGTTCCGATCTGAACGGCCTTTTGCTTCTTCCCTTCCATGAGAAGTTCCATGGTGCTTACGGATACATTGGCGATGATCCGTTCGTCAGAAGAATAGCTGTAGGGTATGTAGTCCTCGTTCCATCCCCCTGCCGCATGCCATTTTTCAAAATCAATTCCGAAGGTCTCTTTGGCCAGTGCCGCAAATGATGTTCGCAGCTCCGGATTATCCTTGTAGTTACTGACCAGTCTGTATGTCAAAACTCTTCACCCCCCCTGAATTCATTGTAAGTCAGATTCATCTGTATGCCAACGAAAAAGAAGTTCTGACCGTACATTTCATACGGCAGAACTTCTTCGTCAATCGGGTAAATTGAACATATATATACAAAGACAGACTCGGGTTTATCTGTCGATGCTATCTCGTAGTCCCATGAAAATCTCCACCTGATCTTTGTAGGGGAAGCCTTCCATGTCTCCTTTCACCAGTGTCGCCATGGCACCCACGGCGTTGGCGCGTTTCGCGCAGTCCACCAGCGAAAGATTTTCCAGGTATCCTGAAAGGAATCCTGCAGCATAACCGTCACCGGCACCCACCGTGTCCACAGGCTGGTCCACGGTATAGCCTTTTACGAGTTCCTCTTCTTCTACGCTCCGTACATAGCATCCGCTTTTTCCAAGCTTCAGGGCTACAATCTTCACGCCCATTTTGAGGAATCGGTCGCATACTTCCTTCGGTTCTTCTGTTCCAAGAAGTAGTTCCGCTTCGTCTTTTCCAGGGAATAGGATGTCTGACAGCGCTGCCATCTCCAGGATGTATTTTCTCGCTTCGTCTTTCGACCAGAGCTTCAGTCTGATGTTCGGATCAAAGGAGATGGTGACGCCGCACTTTCTGGCTTCCTTCACCGCGTAGAACACCGCTTCTCTCACTTCTTCCGAAAGCGCCAGAGAAATCCCTGTCACATGAAGAATCTTTGCGCTGCAGATGTAGTCCATGTCCAGGTCTTCAATGGACAGATGGCTCGCTGCAGAGCCTTTACGGTAATAATACACATTGGGGTTCACCGTGGAGAATCTTTCCTTGAAAAGAATGCCCGTGGTTCGATGGGGATCCTTCTTGACTCTGGATACATCCACTTCTTCCCCCATGACGGTGGATTTGATGTACCTGCCGAATTCATCTTCTCCAAGCTTTGAAAACCAGCCTGCCTTATGTCCGAGCCTTGCCAGTGCAATGGCCACATTGGACTCCGCTCCACCGATGGATTTCGTGAATGTCCCTACATAACGCAGGGGTCCCTGGGTTTCGGGGTTGAACAGCACCATGGTTTCGCCAAAAGTTACTACTTCCATGAATTACCTCTGTACTCTTCCGGATCCGTCTCCACCTGCCAGAGCAAGCACTTCGTCCTTGGATACATGGTTGGTGTCTCCAGGAATGGTATGCTTCAGCGCAGAAGCCGCTACAGCGAATTCCAGCGCGTCCTGATAAGGCATTTCCGTAACCAGACCATAGATGAGGCCGGATGCGAAGGAATCTCCTCCTCCTACACGGTCTACGATTCTCAGTTCATACTTCTTGGAAAGATAGGATTTGTCTCCATCAAAAAGGATTGCAGACCAGCCGTTGTCTGATGCGGAGTAGCTTTCTCTTAAAGTGGATGCCACAAGCTTCACACCGAACTTCTCGATGATCTGACGGGCCACTTCTTCGTAGGCGCCATGGCTGATTTCTCCCTTGCTGATGTCCGTATCAGCGGCCTTGATGCCGAATACCTTTTCCGCATCCTCTTCGTTTCCGATGCACACGTCCACATAGTCCATGAGTCCGGTCATGACTTCCTTGGCCTTTTCCTGACTCCACAGCTTCTTTCTGTAGTTGAGATCCACTGAAACCGTAATGTTCTTTGCCTTGGCTGCCTTCAGGGCTGCCAGTGTTAGCTCAGCTGCATCATCGCTTAAAGCGGGGGTGATTCCTGTGAAGTGGAACCAGTCCACGCCATCAAAAATCTCATCCCAGTTGAACTCATCCGCCTTCGCTTCCGCGATGGCAGCATGGGCTCTGTCATAGATGACATTGGATGCTCTCTGGGAGGCTCCTGTTTCCAGGAAGTAGATGCCCAGTCTGTCTCCGCCCCGTGCAATATAGTTTGTATCCACGCCGTATCTTCTCAGGGAATTCACTGCGCTCTGTCCGATTTCATTCTTTGGCACCTTTGTGACGAATCTGGTCTCCAGGCCATAGTTGGATAGGGAAACGCAACAGTTGGCTTCTCCTCCGCCATAACAGACATCAAAACTGTCCGCCTGAACAAATCTTTCAAATCCGGGTGTGGAGAGTCTCAGCATGATTTCTCCTAAAGTTACTACTCTTTTCATCTTCTTCATCGACTCCTTTACTTTCTTGCTTCTCTGATCTTTTCAACGAACTCTTTGGCGATTTCCGTGATCTTTGCGTAATCACCGGTCTTGGCTGGGCCAGTCAAGTCTCCGCCGACACCTACGGCAACGCAGCCGTTCTTGATCCATTTTCCTACATTATCCAGACTGACTCCACCTGTAGGCATCAGCACGGTCTGTGGAAGTGGCCCTTTGATGGCCTTGATGAAATCCGGTCCGAAGGCGCTTCCAGGGAATACCTTGATTACATCGACCCCCGCTTCCATGGCTGTGATGATCTCTGTCAGTGTCATGCATCCTGCCATATAAGGAATCTGATATCTGTTGCACAGCTTTGCGGTCTCCAGATCAAATCCAGGGCTCACAATGTACTCTGCGCCGGCCAGAATGGCAATTCTTGCAGTTTCCGAATCCAGAACGGTTCCGGCCCCGATGATGAGTTCCTCTTTCTTGAACTTGTTCTTCAGGGATGTGATCACATTCTGGGCTCCTGGTACGGTGAATGTCACCTCAATGGCTGGTACGCCGCCTTCGATACATGCTTTACTGATCTTCTCCGCCTGCTCTTCGCTGTCTGCTCTTACAACGGCAACAATTCCTGCTTCCATGATTCGGGTCAGTGTTTCAATTTTAGGGATCATAGTTTGCCTCCTTCATATTCAAGTTCCATAATGTGGAACACGGTTCCATAATTTTACTACAGGTTTATTTTACTCCATAACCCGCTCCATTTGCAATCGGTTTATGAAGAAATTTACCTTATTTGGAAAAATAACCCAGTTCCTGAGAGATGGCCTTCTTGGCATCGAGAATATGTCTGGACAGTTCCTCCACCTTTTCATCGGTCATCCTCTGCACTGGTCCTGAAATACTGAAGGCCGCAACGGGTCTGCTGCTGTAATCCAGCACCGATGTGCCCATGCATTTCACTCCCAGCTCGTTCTCCTGGCGATCCATGGCATAGCCTTTTTCACGGATATCCCGGATTTCCTCCATGAAGGATGGAAAATCCGTGATGGTGTAATCCGTCTTTTCAGTGATTTCAATCTGGTTCCATATTCTTCTGATTTCTTCATCGTCAAGATCCGCCAGCATGGCCTTCCCCACCGAGGTGGAATAGAGGGTGCCCTTCTTTCCGATGTTGGAATACATTCTCACGGTATTTTCAGACTCCACTTTATCCACATAGAGAATTTCAGATCCATCCATGATGACGAGATGAATCACTTCCCCTGAGAGGTCTCTCAGCTTTTCCAGGTATGGCCTCGCCACTTTCAGTACATCGAGTTTCTCAATGGGTCTGGATCCCAGAATGAACATCTTCATGGTGAGATGGTATCTGCCCGTCCCTTCATGCTGCTTCACATAACCGTTGGAAATGAGTGTGCTTAAAAGCCGGTGAACGGTGCTCTTTGAAAGATTCACCCGTTCAGAGAGTTCCAGAAGCCCTACCCCTTCCACATGCTGAGACAAAACCTCCAGAAGCTGCATGGCTCTGTCGATGGATTGCACTGTATCTGCCAAAGAATCACCTCGTTTCCTTGTCATTGAAGATTTCTCTGATCTTCTCATTTAAGATCTCCGCCATTTTCCCATGACCTTCTTCATCCAGATGCATATGGTCCGTCTCACCCATCTTCAGATGCAGACCGGCATTTAGAAAATGAAATCCGTTGTCCTTGGCCATCTCTTCCAGATAGGGCACCATGTCTCTGGATTTTCTGTCCGCTTCACGACCCATGGATAAGTAGGCATCCACATGCATATAGTCTTTTCCGATGGGCGCCGGTGCAACGATGAGAATCTCCGGGTCACTATCGTTTCTTCCCACTCCGTTGTGCAGAACCTTGTTTGCCAGTCTGATGATGCCCATGGCAATGTTGTGGGGCGTCATGCTGTAGCGCTCTTTGGAATCATTGGTGCCGAGCTTGATGATCACAAGGTCCAGCGGTTTATGGGTCATGATGCAGGGATAGATGTAATCCAGTCCCTTCAGTCCCTCCTTCAGCTGATCCTCACAGACAGCGCATCTGCCATTGAGCCCTTCCTCTATGATTTCATAGTCCTCGCCAAGATGCTTCTGAAGTTTTCTGGTCCATCGGATTTCCTTTGAAAATCTCTGTTCGTCCTTGGCGTTGAATCCCCAAGTGTTGGAATCGCCAAAGCATAATACTCTTTTCTCCATTCTAGTCTACTCCTTTTGTCATAGGATCCATAAAAGATCCCGGTTTTGTTATCATTTCTATTATCCTTGATAATGATAATGATTTCAATGCAGCGCAGAAACATTTACACCATAAAATTTATGAAGGACAGTAATTTCTCCTCATGGAACAGCTGTCAGTCCCTTCATCATTTTCAGGCATTCTCAGAGTAAATGCAATGTAACTCTCCTAAGGTTGCATTTACTTTAAAATCTTTCTCGTGTAAATCTACTTTCGTTAATTTAAATACAAAAATCAATCTTTGTGATATAATATTTACGCACTATTTAGAGGAGGTTTTCACTATGAAAAAACACATCAAGACACTGACAAAAAGCACTCTAAAGAAAAGCGTTATCAAGGGAGGCTGCGGAGAATGCCAGACATCCTGCCAGTCCGCCTGCAAAACTTCCTGTACTGTAGCCAATCAGGAATGTGAGAATGCGGACAGATAGATAACGTGAAGTGAAGGGCGTGATGCGAACATCATTCCCTTTTCTTTTTCTTATTACATTTAATAACTCAGGAGGAAAAACAATATGATCCATAAATACAAAATGAACGGGCTAAGTATCGTCATGGATGTCAATGGAGGCTCCGTCCACGTGGTGGACGATGTCACCTATGATCTTCTGGACCACTACGAAGCCTATAGAGACGGTCAGATGGATGAAAAAGCGCTCCATGAGAGCATGAGCGGTTATGAACCGGAAGAAATCAGCGCATCCCTAAAGGAAGTCGAGGAGCTGGAAAAGGAAGGTCTTCTCTATACGGAAGACACCTACCCTGAACTGGCAGCCTTCCGAAACAGAAAACCTGTGATCAAAGCCTTATGCCTGAACATCGCCCATGACTGCAATCTGAAGTGCAGATACTGCTTTGCCCAGCAGGGAGATTTCGGCGGTGCTAAATGCCTGATGCCTCTTTCTGTCGGGAAAAGAGCGCTGGAATTTCTCGTGGAAAATTCAGGAAACAGAAGAAATCTCGAAGTGGACTTCTTCGGCGGAGAACCCCTCATGAACTTCGATGTGGTGAAGGAGCTGGTTCATTACGGAAACAAGCTGGGACAGGAACGAAACAAGAACTTCAGATTCACCATCACCACCAACGGTGTGCTTCTGGATGACAAGAAGATCGATTTCATCAATGAACACATGCACAATGCTGTTCTTTCTCTCGATGGAAGAAAGAAAATCAATGACGACATGAGACTGACCATGGTGGATACAGGAAGCTATGACCTCATCGTGCCGAAGTTTCAAAGGCTGGTGGAGAAAAGAGGAAACAAGACCTACTACATCAGAGGAACCTTCACCAGAAACAGTCTGGATTTCTCCGAAGATGTGAAGCACTTCAAGGAGCTTGGTTTTGTGCATACGTCCATGGAGCCTGTGGTTTCAGCCGACGAGAATCCCTATGCCATCAGAGAAGAGGACCTGCCGGAAATTCTTGCGGAATACGAGAAGCTTGCTCTGGAGTATGCGGATATGAAGGTCAAAGGAGACCCCTTCAGCTTCTTCCACTTCATAGTGGACCTTACACAGGGCCCCTGCGTGATCAAGCGTATCACAGGATGCGGAGCAGGTACCGAATACCTCTCCATCACACCTGAAGGTGACATCTATCCCTGTCATCAGTTTGTAGGCAATGAAGCCTATAAGATGGGCAACATCATGGAGGAGGAAGTCCACCTGCCCGAGGAAATGCAGACGTACTTCAAAAACGCCCATGTCTATACCAAAGAGGACTGCAGAACCTGCTTCTCCAAGTTCTACTGTTCCGGAGGCTGTCACGCCAACGCCATCAGTTTCAATGGAGACATCCATAAACCCTACAAGATAGGCTGTGAAATGCAGAGAAAACGTCTGGAATGTGCCATCATGATCGAAGCCAAAAGAATGATCGATGGAGCGGAAGAAGATGCAGAGGAAACGCGCGAAGAGGTGCTGTTTCTATGATCCGCTATGACAGGCTTCCTCTGATCCAGGGCCTCCTGGATTATGCCAAGGAGAAGAACGCCAGGTTTCATATGCCGGGTCACCGTAATGAGGAGAACATTAAGGAGCTTTCCATCCTGAAGGAGAATCTCTACAGCTTTGATGTGACGGAAGTGGAAGGCACAGACAATCTTCACTACCCCGAGGAAATCATCGCCAGGTCCCAGATGCTTCTCACCCGGGCCATGGGGTCAAAGGAAAGCCTCTACTGCGTAAACGGAAGCACGGCCGCTAATTACGCCATGATCTTCGGACTCCTGAAAAGAGAAGAAACTGTTCTTGTTCAGCGGAACTGTCATCAGAGCATCTATCATGCCATTTCTCTCCTTGAGCTGGAACCGGCCTATCTCCTGCCTGAAATGGTGGAAGACTTCAATCTGCCGTCCTTCATCACCCTTAAAGAGCTGAAGCGTGTTCATGAAGCCAATCCGAAGGCTCGGGCAGTGATCCTGACTTCCCCCACCTATCACGGCATGGTCACAGACATTTCCCCTCTGTCGGAGTACTGCGACAGACATGGATTGTATCTCCTGGTGGACGAAGCCCACGGGGCGCATTTTCCTTTTTCTCCCCTGCTTCCGGATTCTTCTCTGAAGTCAGGGGCTCACGCCTCCAGTGTCAGCTTCCACAAGACCCTGCCTAGTCTCACCCAGGGATCGGTGCTGAACCTGTCGGAAAAACTCACGGAGGAGGAAAGGTATCGCATCCGCCACTACCATCGTGTATTCCAGAGCAGCAGCCCTTCTTATCCGCTTCTTGCTTCCATGGAGATTGCAAGATACATTATGGAGGAAAAGGGAGACGCTTCATACAAGTCGCTGCTTAAAGAGATCACCCTTCTGAAAAATGAACTGATGAAGATCCCCGGCATCCGGATTCTCGGCAAGAAAGAGGTGCCTAACTTCGATGAAACCAGACTGGTCATCAAAGCGCCATTTCCTGGTGCCGAGATGGATCGGCTTCTTCGGGAAGAGCATCAGATCCAGTGTGAAATGACCGAAGGAAAAAACCTCATCTTCATCCTGACGCCTTTCGACAAGAAGGAGGATCTGGCACGGATCGCTCACGCGCTCATGGCCATTTCACTGAAATACGAGAAAAGATGGTCTGAAGCAATAGAAGAGATGCCGTCCTTCCACTCCATGCACATGCAGATTCCGGTCCGAAGATTCTCGGAAAACGATGTGCTCCATCTTTCTTCGGAAGAAGTGCCTCTCAAGGAGGCTTCCGGGAAAGTCTCCACAGAAAAAATCGTGCCTTACCCGCCAGGCATCCCCCTTCTTCTGCCTGGAGAAGTGATCACACAGGAGATCCTGGATGCCCTGGACATCTACTACGCCGAGAACGCGAACATACTGAAGTCCCGGTCCAAAGAGAAAGACCGGATCTTTGTGGTCAAGGAAAATACGGCGCTGTAACAGACGTCATAAAGAAGGAAGCGCAGCTGATCAATGAGGCTGCGCTTCCTTCTTTCTTTTTTCAGATTCTGGCTGTGAAGTTTCCGTTTTCCTCTTTCGTTATGGGTTCATCGGATGTCTTCTGAAGGATCTGTCGCACTTTCTCTTCCAGCTTTTCGTTTCCTCTGGCATAACCGAAGAGTTTCAACACTTCAGTCACCAGACTCTCCTCCGGAATGGAAACCTGCTTCTCCACCACATCCTGTATGGCCAGCTGAATTTCTTCCAGAGGAAGATCCTCCGCCTCTCTTTTCATTTCTCTGGTGGCATAGCGATAGAAGCTGACACCGGAGTCCTTGTCCTCTCCATAGATGAAATACTGACCTTCTTTTTCCACAATCTCATATCCGAGACCCGATAAAATGGTGTCGATGGTGTCTACACTTTTCTGGGTGTATCTTACACCAAAGGCTTTCAGTGTCTGTCTGTACAGTAGATTCAAAGTGATGGGCGCCTCCACATGAATGATTTTCATCAGTGTATCCTTGATGTCTCTGGTGTTCTTTGGCATCCTGAACTCTTCTGCGCTCATGGGTCTGTGATCAAACTCCGCCTGCACATAAGCTCTTGAAATCCCCTCTTCCGCACGGGAATCTTCCGGCTTCTCCTCCTGAGAAATGAGATTTCCGATGCCGAGGTCCTGGCTCTTGGCTTTATTTTCAGTGGTCATTGCACCACTGCGGATCTCTCTGACTTTCTCGAGAATTCTCTCCACTTCCTGCTGGCTGTTTTCCATCCAGTCCATGGGATAGACTTTCAGAAGATTCCATCCAAGTCCTTCCAGTACCATCTCCTGCAGAATGTCCCGATCCCTTGCGCTTTTGGCATTTTTGTAGGATTCGCCCTGGCAGAGTATGCCCAGAAGATATTCCTCGGGCTTCTCTTCGTTCACCACGGCCAGATCCACCTTATATTTGGATGCACCGACGCGGATGTCCACCTGAAGACCCTTTGCCAAGAGCTCTTTACGGATGGCATCGGCAAGGGTGTCCTTCTGCACCCGGGACTTCACCTCTGCCAGGTCCACAGGCTGGCTGCCTCTTCGCGCATAGTCCAGAAATCCTTTCAGGTCATGAATGCCCTGGGAAGAGGTTCTGGACGTGTCCATCATTTCCGGACGGATGCTGGTGAAGATCTTCATCTCCTTTTTGGATCTTGTGATGGCCACATTCAGGCGTTTCCATCCGTTTTCTCTGTTGAGCGGTCCGAAATTCAGCGTGATCTTTCCTTCTTCATCCGGTCCATACCCGATGCTGAACAGAATCACGTCCCGCTCATCTCCCTGGACATTCTCCAGATTCTTCACGAAAACCGGCTCGTCCATGGCAAGGATTCTTTCTTCGATTTCAGGATAATTCTTCAGCGCTTCAGAGAGGGTATCCTCAATCATGTCTTTCTGCGCCATGCTGAAGGTGACGACGCCAATGGAATCTTCTCTTCTTTTCTCATCCTGCAGGCGCATCATGATTTCAGCAACCACCGCTTCCGCTTCCTTGGGATTCGCTCTGGTGCCGCCTCGTCCATAGGTGGCCTCCACATACTGATAGCTCACCTTTGATTTCAGTTCTCCCGGTGAGGGATAGGTGTACAGGTCATTGTCATAGTAGGTTCTGTTGCTGTAGGCGATGAGGCTTTCATGACGACTTCTGTAGTGCCAGAGCAGTGAGGTCTCCGGCATGGATAAGGCCAGCGCATCCTCCAGAATATTATCCAGATCCTCCATGACGCCATCTTCCTCTTCCACTTTGCCGCTGGCCGTACTGAAGAACGTGGTCGGAGGGAGCTGCTTGGGATCGCCTACGATGACTACTTCCTTTCCTCTGGCCATGGCACCCACGGATTCCGCCGTCGGCATCTGGGAAGCCTCGTCGAAGATGACCAGATCAAAGTATTCCCTGGAGGTGCCCAGATACTGGGCCACAGACAGAGGGCTCATGAGCATGCAGGGCGTGATTCGCGGAAGAAGGTTCGGCAGTCTGTCAAAGAGGTTTCTCAGGGTCATGCCCCGACCGCCGCTTCGTATGGCTCTCTGCAGGATGCCCACCTCCGAGGAGCCATTGGCTTCCTTCATCATATTCGGCACTCTGGAAGCCAGTACATGCTGGATTTCTCTCCTGGCCAGATTCTCGTACTTTTCCGTGATTTCCCTGAAATAGGCGATTTTTTCCTTGAACTGTCTGCCTGTCACCGCCTGAAGAAGAGGCTCCTTCGACAGGATATACAGGAAGGCTCCCTTATAAAGGCTCTTCATCAGGGCTTCTTCCGCATCCTTTCCGGGCAGGGTTCCTTCTTCATAAGCTTGAATCATAGGCATCAGCTCTTTTTTCTCCGCCTTCTCGATGAGTCTGTTATAGGTTGTCCACTCTCTCAGAGCCTCCAGATTGTATCCATAGGTCGTAAGCCTGTCGAAGAACCGATAGGCCCAGTTCCCTTCCAGACCCGGAAGGGTCTCCACATCCAGTGAAAGCTTCTCTTTCAGGGCGGTGTAGTCCTTCTCGAAGGTTGAATAGGCCTCTAGAAACTGCTGGGATGTTTCCTGGCGAATCTCTTTGAAGACCATGAGCGCTTTCTCTGCACCCTTCAGATCAAGCTGACGGAAGAGGCTTCTGAAGTTCTCTAGCTCCGCCATGATGCCTCTCAGATGCACGGATGTCTTCTCCTCCAACGAACTGATAAACGGCCTGTCAGAAACACCAAGACCACTCAGGATCTCGTCAAGGGACGATTCCAGTTTTCTCTTCTCTTCCATCTGGTTAAGGAGAGGAAGGGTCTCTTCTTCCGTTACTTCCTTTCCTCTTCTCTGAGCGGACAGGACTCTTGTGACTTTCTTCCGGGTCATGCCTCTCAGCAGGATGAACTTCTCCTCCGCTTTCAGGAACGTGTCTCTCAGCTCCTTTTCATTCAGAAGAAACAGGCTGGGTTCATATTCTGTCAGAAGCTTTTCTTCCAGCTGCTCCTTTTTCTCCGCCAGAAGAGCGGCGTTTTCCAGAAGATCCAGCCGGTAGCCGTCTTCATGGAAGAGCAGTTCTCTGGAAAGCGATGTCTCCTCCAGTTTCTTCAGAAGACCATGGACTGCATCCAGCTTCCTCTTCTCGCTCAGATCTTTCAGGGAGAGTTCATTCATGAGCGCATCGGTGATGCTGCCCAGTTTTTCCGCTTTCTCCTTCAGTTGATCGATTTCCTTCTCCACCTGGCTCTTCAGATCGAAGGTGTAGTCTGTGATGCCGATGCCTTTCAGCGGTGCATCCGCATATTCTCCAGTGGTTTCCGAGATGGATCGGAGTTCTCTGCCCAGGAGGAAAAGCTCCTCCATCTGGGCTCTGGTCAGGGCTTCATACCGGATATCCAGTCCTTCGATCTCTGGAGCGGATTCCAGATATTCCAGTTTACCCATGAGTTCATAGGCGGACAGGTCAAAACCATAGGATCTATAGAGCGCTCCGACCACTTCATTGAGTTCTCCTCGGAGCTCCTTCAGCTTCAGGGCTTCCCCTTTAAAATCCACCTCACCTCTGGAGACCATTTTGGTGGTCTCTTCCAGCTTCTTCAGTATATGGGTCTTCTTGCTTTTATTGGAATGCACCTCCAGTGAAAAGTGACCCAGCCCCAGGCCTTCCAGCCTTCTCTGAACCACAGACAGCGCCGCCATTTTCTCCGCCACGAAAAGAACCCTCTTCCCCTGGTAGAGCGCATTGGCGATGATGGTGGTGATGGTCTGGGATTTCCCTGTGCCGGGTGGTCCGTGGAGGACGAAGGATTTTCCTTTCACCGCCGCATCCACGGCCTGAAGCTGACTGGCATCGGTGCTTACCGGTAGTAGAATCTCTGAAGGGGAGATCACTTCATCGAGCATGATCTGGTCCTTCAGAATCTTTTCCGGCTCAAAGGTCAGCTTTCCCTCCATGAGCGAACGGATCACCTTGTTTCTCTTCAGGTCCTCCCCGTGATTTCTGATGTCGTTCCACATGATGAATCTGGAGAAGGAAAAGAGTCCCAGATGCACTTCGTCCAGCACATCCCATCGCTTCTGACTGAGCACGGCGTTTCTGACTATGCTCAGGACCTTCACCACATCCACACCCTTCTCATCCAGCGGCAGCTCGGAAAGACCCTGTATCTCCAGATCGAAATCCTGCTTCAGCTTTTCCAGAAGCGTGATGTTCACCAGTGTATCCTCTTCCCTTGCTGAGATGGTGTAGGCGTTTCTGCCCACTTTCTTCTTCATCTCCACCGGGATCAGAAGCAGCGGTGCATAGCGTTCCTTGGTAGATCGGCTGTTTTCATACCATTTGAGCACGCCCATGGTGAGAAAGAGACTGTTTGCCCCCGATTCCTCCAGATGCGTTCTGGCATCTCTATACATCCTTGTGAGCTTCTTCTCTAGAGTCTCCTCCTCCATCAGTGTGCGAAGCTTTCTCTGCTGGAACTCTCCTTCCAGAAGCGGTCCGTAGGCGGTGAAATAGTCCGCGGCTTTAGACAGGCTTTCCCCTTCTCTTCTTTCATGATCGGACACTCTCGAGAGCACCTGAAATTCCCTGCCGTCATAGAGCACATCTTCCAGAGCACGCAGATCCTTCACCAGAAGCTCGATGCCTTTTCTGCCCGGCACGTAGTTCAGAAGACTGTTCCGAAGACTGAGATCCAGAAGCTTTCTTTCCCAGAGGGTTTTTCGATCCAGCACCTTCTCGGGCTTTTCTTCCACCAGCTTCACCACTTCCTTCAGCTCAGGAAGCTCATTTGTCCTCTCCTCCATATTCTGCTCTTTCCTCTGCACATACTGGCCATTCACAAGAAGCCTCTCCGGCAGTGGGCGGATTCCTCCGACTCTTGCTCTTTTCACATCGATGGACAGGAGAAAGTTCTCTTCATTTTTCAGGTGGCTTAGGGCATGCTCTTCCGACTGGGTGAAGGAAAGATTCTGTCCGCTTCGGATGTCTGTGGTTTCCAGAACACCGATGATGGACATGCCTTCCGCAGAACGCTTCGTCAGGGAGGTGGCATCATACTCCACCGTATCCTGAAAGAACTCCTCTTCCTGCCAGTATCCAAGGAAGGAATGGCCTTTGATGAGAACGATGATCGGATAGATGGAAACGGCCTCCAGGCAGGAAGCAAAGAGCAGTGTAAGGTCCAGACAGGTGCCCATCTTCTTCTCCAGCACCTCACTGGAAAGACGCACTCTCTGTCCTCTGGCCACAAAGGATGCAGGCGGACCGATGTAGGTGATCTCCTGATTCTTCAGTGCCATGAAGATGGCGTGAACCTGTTCCCGGACACGGTTGATGTCTCCCTTCTGATACCCTTCAAAGGACGGGTCCTTTCCCGATTCCTTCAGAATATGGGAGGCTTCCACCAGTATGTTGTCGATGGCGGGATGATTAGGCGTCACGAATGCCGTGAGC
This sequence comes from Clostridia bacterium, assembly GCA_009930125.1. Lineage (GTDB taxonomy): Bacteria > Bacillota > Clostridia > Clostridiales > Clostridiaceae > Proteiniclasticum. Next base: position 28,395 of record RZYZ01000003.1, read on the forward strand.
ACTTCAGGCATGGTATCCATCCCCTGCCATTCATTGTAGGAAAGGACATGGACCTCCCTGGTCTCCTCCATGAGCACTGTCCCTTCTTCAGAGATTTCGATCTTCATCAGCGCGGTCATGGCTTCCGTTAAATGAAACAGATCCTCCGGATTCAGCTCCACGGTAATCTGTCCCAGGTCCACCTCCAGACCGGAAGGCAGAACATCCAGTGTCCTTGTGAAGGGCTTTGCGATGTTCTCCTGAAAAGAGACGCTGATTTTAAGCTGTTTCAGGTCTCTATCTGACTGATTGGTCACTGTGATTTTGCGCAGGAACGGAATTCCGTTCAGGACCATGGCGTAATTCAGGGTGTCGGCGTAATCCACTTGTATGCTTAAGTGCTTTGTCACTTCCATATTTGCCTCCTTAGACTCTTCTCCTTTCATTCTAGTACATTATCGGAATATTTTGTAGATATTTCCGTTTTGATGAAATTTTGGCATCATTTTGTAATTACTTCGCTTCACGAAGCATATACAATGGACTTAGGAAACAACGAAAAGAAGACACAAAGCCACCCATATCCATAAAGGGGGAAATCAGCATGAAAACAGGAAAGAAAATCGCCATCGGCATCGCTTCCCTGCTCCTATTGTCCTTCATAGGGGTATTCATCTTCACACTTCTGGGCGGAAATCTAGCAAAAAACGCCACGGAGGACTCCATGGGCTATGCCCCAGGCATGCCGGCGGAGTCGCCTGCAGAACAGGCTTATGAAGAATCAGGCGGTGAATACGATCAGGGATTCGGACGGGAAGGCTCCATCGGAGACAAGATCATAGGAACCTATTCCATGAACTTCGAAACCCTGGAATTCAGTGAAACCATATCCGATCTGGAGTCTCTTGTAAGCAAGTATCAGGGATATATCCAGAGTTCCCAGATCTACAACCAGTCTTCCATGGAAGGCAGAATCTATAAGTATGCTGTGCATACGCTGCGTATTCCCAAGGAAGAGGTCATGGCCTTCAATACAGAGCTGAAACTCATGGCGCATATGGTATCGGAAAACTCCAGCGTTCAGAACGTGACGAGGTACTACAGAGATACCGAGGCAAGGCTGGAAACCCTGGAAGCCCAAAGAAAGAGGCTCAATGAGCTCTATGAACAGGCGGAAAGAATCGAAGACATCATCACCATCGAATCCAAGCTCAACGACATCATCTATCAGATCGAGTCTCTCAAGGGAGAGCTTCAGTATCTGGATGAAGAGATCAACTACAGCACCGTCACCACCTATGTGCAGGAAGTATCGAAACTCACCACAGGAGAAAGCATTCAGGCCTCCTTCAGTGAAAGAATCGGAAATGCCCTTAGCGAATCCGTCTACTTCTTCCAGGAAGCTATGATCAGCTTCTTCATCGTACTGATCTATCTGGTACCCTTCCTTGTGATCTTCGGTATCCTGGCCTATGTCGGAAATAAGATCATCAGAAGAAGAAAACCGAAAGTGAAGAAAGAATCGATCGGAAACTCCCACATTGAAGAATCAGAAAACACCAAGCAATAATCAGACTTCAGCTGGAGAGGAGTATGAAAGAGTTTCTCACCTTTTCCCATAACCGTATATTTTCAGAAGGAAAGCCAAAGCTTGCTTTCCTTTTTCTTTTTGCGTATGGATAACCGGAGCCAGATGGACTAAAATGGGAAGTGAAGAAACCATCAGAGGATGCACAAGCATCCTCATGAAGTATAGATAGGCGGTGCATAAAAATGAAACTGGACGGAGATCGGATCAGAGAGCTGACCCTTAACCTTGTGGGTATACGAAGTGTCGTGGGAACCAGCGAGGAAAATCATGTAAGTGAAAGAATAAAGGAGATTCTTGGAGACATGCCCTATTTCAGGGAGAATCCGGATCATCTTTTCTATGTGGAGAACAAGGATGACCCTGTAGGAAGAAAATCCCTCATGGCCATGGTGAGAGGCAGAAAAGATAAGAACCCCAAATGCGTTGTACTCATCGGACATATCGACACCGTGGGCACATCAGACTATGGCGATCTGGAAGAACTGGCAACGGATCCCGTGGCGCTGACGGAGAAGTTCCGTCAGCTGGAGCTGCCCCTGCGCGTCAAGGAAGACCTGGAATCGGGAAACTACCTCTTCGGTCGGGGCGTTCTGGACATGAAATCCGGCGTCTCCATCCTGATTCATCTTCTGGAGGAGGCAGCCAAAGACCCGGAGAATTTCTCCGGCAGCCTTGTGGCGGCATTCGTTTCCGATGAAGAGGGCAATTCCAGAGGAATGCTCTCCTGCGTTCCGGAGCTTGTGAAGCTCAAGAAACAATACAGCCTGGAGTATCAGATGGCCCTGGATACGGATTATACCTCCACCAGAACCCTCATGGACCCTAATCGCTACCTTTATGCCGGCACCATCGGAAAACTCATGCCTTCCTTCTACATCGTCGGTAAGGAAACCCATGTGGGAGATCCTTTCGGAGGACTGGACGCCAATGAAATCGCCGCAGAGCTGATTCGCAGGATCAATCTCAATGTGGATCTTTCTGATGACGTCATGGGCGAAGTCACTGTACCTCCCGTGACCTTGAGACTGAGAGACCTGAAACCCGAATACTCCGTACAGACCAATCGGGACAGCTTTGTCTATTTCAACTTCGCCACCCATAACTCCACCCCCTCCAAGGTGCTTCATAGACTGATGCATGTGGCAAACGACGCCTTTCTGGATGTCATCGAGAAGCTGAATCGTCAGTATCTGAGCTTCACAGAAAAGATGGACCTGCCTCATAAGAAGCTTCCCTGGGTGAGCAAAGTCTACACCTATGATGAAGTCTATGATGCCGTGGCAGCGAAAATGCCCCATATCCGGGAAGTGCTGGATCAGTATGCCAGGGGCCTCATGGACAAAGGCATCACCGATGAAAGAGAAGTCTCCCTGCATCTTGTGAAAAAACTTCACGGCTTATGGGGGAAGAAGGATCCCATGATCATCCTCTACTTCTCTCCTCCTTACTATCCCCATATGGCGGTGAGCGGAAAGAATGAAGTGGAGAAAAAGCTCATCAGAACACTAAAGGATCTTTCTGACGAAACGCTGCCAAACCCCATCCGTTTCAGGAAGTTCTATCCCTATATTTCGGATCTCAGCTACTTCTCCCTGCCGGATGAAGCGTCCGTCACGGATCTTCGACGGAACATGCCGGGCTTTGGCCTCTCCTATACTCTTCCGCTGGAGGACATCAAGGAGCTCAGCCTGCCCGTCACAAACATCGGACCCTACGGATTCGATGCCCATCAGTTCACGGAGCGCATCGAGGTGGACTATTCCTTCTACAGACTGCCGGACATCGTTCTGAAGACCGTTCTGAAGATGCTGGAAGAATAGTCGGGAGAATAACTCATTACAGAAAGCATCAAGGGGTCGTTGCAAAACTACGTAATATAGTTTTGTAACGGCCCTTTTTTTGTAGTAATTGGTACCAAATCACTATCGATAATTACTGGCAGATCTCGAGTTGAACTGATAGTTTAATTCAAGGCATGACAAATAAGCCTAGTACCATTTCTGTTTTGAGTTGGTCTACGCTGTTTTCTTGTAGTCGATTATTTCGGTCTGATTGTTCAAAATCTTGCTATGGAGTTTGTTGATGTTAAGCGCTACTGCGACCAGCGTGAGATCAGAAACAACCTTATTCATTGTGCGATGACGGAACCGCTTATAGTTGAGCCCATCC
>RZYZ01000385.1 GCA_009930125.1 Clostridia bacterium
TGAGACAGGTCAGAAAGATCCTCACAGATCTGTCTCAGATAATCAAAAATCATCTGGGATTCTCTTGCGGTATATTTCTTCTCTGCCAGGGGCAGAAGCGCTTCCTGATAGGTTTTGATGTAGTGGCTGTTAAAAAGGTAGTGCTCCATGCCCACGCTTGGAATGCTTACCATCTCATAGAGAAGCAGATACAGGAGAGTGGACCTCAGGTAGTTTCTCTCCTTGGATTCCTGTCGTGCTCTTTCGTGCACGGAGAGCATCAGGTTGAAATGGCGGGTTAAAGCCTCCTTGGAACTGGTGGCCTTCAGGGAATGATGGGACTCCATGAGCTCTTCACGGTTCTCCCTGAGAAACTCCTCATCGGTAGAACTCAGAAAGCTTTTTCGGATGATGACGGGGATATCCTTATAATAGCTTCTTAAGGAAAGGATGAATTCAATGAGCTCTTCCTTCTCCGCAGCTTCCAGAATCACTTTCAGATTGCTTTTCGTGTTTTTCATGGAGGCTTTGGGCTTCTTGACCGCCGTGCTCTCCGCTTCGTCTTTCTTATGTTCTTCTCTTCTTTTCAGGAGCGCAAGAAGGTGATGGCAGAGAAGCGGCTCTTTGCTGCAGCTGCAGCTGTAGCTTTTCACCTCACCGCTTTCCAGCTCGACTCTCTGCGTGTATTCCTGTCCATCCATGACAGTGGAAGTAAGGACCCCCTTGGCATAGGAGATCTTCAGGAGATTGTTTTCTTTCAGAATCCGTTCCGCTTTGATCCGGGTGATTTCAGCGGAGCTTTTGATCAGTTCGGAAATAGTCAAGGACTTCACCTCCAGGCGAATGCTCATTTACAGCAGCGAATACAGGTTGAAGGGGGTAAACCCCGCCAGGTTGGTCAGAGTCAGGATATAGATGATGCCCACAAGAATGAGATCGAAGACAACCATCACAAGGAACTTCTCCTTGTTTTTTCCAGTATAGAGCCCATAGAGATACAATCCGTTCTCCATGGCTAATGTGAAAATAAGGATATAGATCACATAGTAGGTCCGGAAGTAGCTGGAGCCGATGAAGGGAACAAAAATCCATGGAATCAGATAGACAAGGTATAGTCTGTTGAAGAGCCTCATTCCACCTTTTTCCTTCTGATAGAACCGGTTCAGCTGATAGGGGAGCTTCGAACCGATATGAAGCACCCCTAAAAACAGGATGATGAAGAGGGTCACAAAGAGCCCTATGTTGTAAGCCATCATAACAGATCATCCAGTCCGCTCTGGCCATAAGTATACTGGTCCAGATAATAGCGGAATGCAGGATAGATGGACAATGAACGGATCAGCTGATCCGCATTTTCCTTGGAAGCCTCATTTGGTGTACCGGTTCTGTATGCACGTATCATAAGATTTTTCGGTGTCTCCAGTGGAGAGATGTACTCCACGATGGAAACCTCATAACCATGCTCTTCCAGCATCAGCCCGCGCAGTCCGTCGGTGAGGGTGTCTGCCAGTCTCGCCTTCAGGATGCCATGCTTCATGATGCCTTCAAAAGGCTTATAGGAATAGGTCTTCAGCATCTCCTTGTGACAGCAGGGAACCGCGACGATGAAGTCGGCTTCCTTGTATACACCAAAGGCCAGGGCCATGTCCGTGGCTGTATCGCAGGCGTGGAGAGACAGGACCACATCGATCTTGCGATCGTCCTTGAAGTCTTTCACATCCATGG
>RZYZ01000386.1 GCA_009930125.1 Clostridia bacterium
CAATATAGCGTTTACATTCGACTTCATGGCAAATATTGCTTTATTGCGGAATTATCATGGATATTTGATGATCTTTGGCATAAACTGAAACTATCAATACTATTGTAATAGTAGGCAAATAATTTGAAGAGGTGAAATCATGGAACTAAAGGTAAAAAGCTTGAAAGAACTCGAGAGCAAAGGTATAAAGGTGCCACAATTTGATGTGGAAAGCATGGTGGAAAAAACAAAGAAGGACCCTGTTTGGGTGCACTTCGGTGCTGGAAATATCTTCAGAGGCTTCATCGCGAACCTGCAGCATACCCTGCTGGAAGAGGGCGTAACAGATAAGGGAATCATCGCAGCGGAAACTTTCGATTTTGACATCATAGACAAAATCTATGATCCATATGACAATCTTACCCTGCTGGTCAGTCTCAATGCGGACGGCAGCACAGCAAACTCCGTGGTGGCAAGTATCGCGGAAGGCGTCAAGGCCAATCTGTCCGATGAGCAGAATGCGGCCAGACTGAAAGAGATTTTCGAGAATCCGTCCCTTCAGATGATCAGCTTCACCATTACAGAAAAAGGATATGCATTAACCAACGTTAATGGAGATGTATTCCCATTCGTAACCAAGGATTTTGAAAATGGTCCAGCGAGCCCAAGTCACGCCATGAGCGTCGTCACATCCCTCCTTTATGCAAGATACCAGAAGGGGAAGTATCCTCTGGCAGTGGTCAGCATGGACAACTGCAGCCACAATGGCGAAAAGGTGGAAACATCCGTGAAGACCATCGCAGGTGAATGGCTGAAAAGAGGATTTGTGGATCAGGGATTCATGGATTACATCCATGATGAAAAGAAGATTTCCTTCCCATGGAGCATGATCGATAAAATCACACCAAGACCAGCAGAAGAAGTGAAGAAAATGCTGGATGAACTGGGTGTGGAGAATATGGCACCAGTGGTCACATCCAAGAACACCTTCATTGCACCTTATGTCAATGCGGAAGTGCCACAGTATCTGGTTGTGGAAGACAAGTTCCCCAACGGAAGACCAGAGCTTGAAAAAGCAGGCGTATACTTCACCGACAGAGACACTGTAAACAATACGGAAACCATGAAGGTGACCACCTGTCTGAATCCCCTCCATACTGCACTGGCTGTCTATGGATGTGTACTGGGCTTTGAAAGCATTTCAGCTGAAATGAATGACAAGGAACTGAAGGCATTGGTGGAGAAGATCGGTTATGAAGAAGGTATGCCTGTAGTGGTTGATCCTAAAATCATCAGCCCTAAGAGCTTCATCAAGGAAGTCATCGAAGAAAGACTGCCTAACCCATTCATCCCCGATACCCCACAGAGAATCGCAACGGATACAAGCCAGAAAGTGGCCATAAGGTTTGGTGAAACCATCAAGTCCTACATGAAGAGAGACGATCTGGATGCCTCTTCATTGACTTATATCCCACTGGCACTGGCCGGATGGCTGAGATATCTTCTTGGAGTGGATGATAACCTTGAAAAATTCGAGTTATCCAGCGATCCGATGCTTTCAGAACTTCAGAGCAAGCTGGAAGGCATCAAGGTTGGAGATGTCTCCACATATCAGGGTCAGCTGAAGGATGTGCTGTCCAATGAGATTCTGTTCGGACTGGACCTTGAAAAAGCAGGTCTGGCAGACAAGGTGGAAAGTATGTTCCTGGAACTTATTGCAGGT
>RZYZ01000089.1 GCA_009930125.1 Clostridia bacterium
TCCGCTGTCTTTGCGGTGTTTCCATACATGGATCCGTAGAAGATGACCACGCCTTCTTTTTCAGGTTCGTACTTAGACCATTTGTCATACAGATCCAGAATCAGACTCAGATCAGATCTGAAAATCGGACCGTGGAGTGAGCAGATCATATTGATCTTGAAAGAGCTGATCTTTCTGAATACCGACTGTACCTGAGCACCGAATTTTCCTACGATATTCGCATAGTATCTTCTTGATTCATCTAGATACAGATTCCTGTAGTCCACTTCATCATCGAAGAGATTTCCTGTAAGCGCACCAAATGTACCAAATGCATCTGCAGCAAACAGAATTCCTTCTGTGGTTTCGTAGTTCATCATGACTTCTGGCCAGTGCACCATTGGTGCGGTGATGATTTTCAGATTATGCTTTCCTAAACTGATTTCATCTCCTTCCCCTACGAGCATCTGGTTATCTGTGATATCCATATTGTAGAACTGGTTGAACAGCTGGAAGGATTTCTTGTTTCCGACTACTTTCACATTTGGATATCTGCGCACAAGATTTTCAATGTTGCCGCAGTGATCTGGCTCCATATGGTTGATGATCAGATAATCAAGTTCTCTTCCCTGCATAAGGTGTTCGATGTTTTCCAGATACTGATCTGTTATGGCATCATCGACGGTATCGATGATGGCGGTTTTTTCATCAAGAATCAGCCAGGAATTGTATGATACACCATTTGTCAGCGGGAAAAGATTTTCAAACTGTTCCAGTCTTCTGTCATTTCCACCGATCCAGTAAATCTGTGGGGATATTTCTCTTACATTATACAATTTAAAAGCCTCCTAGTTCACATTTGTCTTTACAAGTATTGAGTGTTACATCAATCAATAAAGAATCTTCATGAATATCATAACTCATTGTGAGAGATATCTCAATAGTTCGTATATAATTAATTGCATCCAATTCGATAAGTGATTATGTTTCTTTGAGCGATTGAGGATAAGTTCTCAGTAAGATCTGTGTGGGCAGGGCAGCTGCTGTTTCTATGGCAGAAGTACACTTTTTTGCGCATATGGGTAATCGGGCCCGGTTCCAAGTGATGACTATTCCAGTCTTGATCTGGAATGTCCGAAATCGAACGGGATCACTTTTTTCTCTTCAGGTTTTTCTGTAATATATGAGAATTGAAGGATTGTAGAATGTCAAAAATATTTTAAAGAGGATGTATTTATATTGAGTTTCATGGTATAATCATAATTTGTGTGAAAGAATTTCATATATGAGATCAAGTGATAAAATAAAGTAATATGGAGTGAATAAATTTAATGCTTAATGTAAACAATGTAAGTCTGAGATATGGTGGAAGAAAACTGTTTGATGATGTGAATATCAAATTCACCTCCGGGAACTGCTACGGGGTTATCGGAGCAAACGGTGCGGGAAAGTCTACCTTTCTGAAGATACTGTCCGGTGAAATAGAACCCAATACAGGAGATGTGACCCTGGGGAAGGACATGAGAATGTCTGTACTGAAGCAGGATCATTTCCAGTTCGATCAGGATAAGGTGATTGATACGGTTATAAAAGGCAATGAAAGACTGTACCAGATCATGAAAGAGAAAGATGAAATATACAGCAAAGAAGATTTTTCCGATGAAGATGGTATCAGAGCATCCATTCTAGAGGGAGAATTTGCAGAACTGAACGGATGGGAAGCGGAAGCCGAAGCAGCATCACTGCTCTTGGGTCTTGGCGTGGATACCGACAAACACGACAGAATTCTGAGTGAACTGGAAAGTGCAGAAAAAATCAAGGTACTTCTGGCGCAGGCTTTATTCGGCAAGCCTGATGTGCTGATTCTGGATGAACCTACCAATGATCTGGATCTTCCTTCCATCACCTGGCTTGAAAACTATCTTGCTGATTTTGAAGGCACCGTCATTGTCGTGTCTCATGACAGACATTTCCTGAACATGATCTGTACGCATATCTGTGATGTGGATTATGGAAAGATTAAAATCTACATGGGAAACTACGATTTCTGGTACGAGTCAAGCCAGCTCATGGCTCAGCTGATGAAGGATTCCAATAAGAAAAAGGAAGAGAAGATCAGAGATCTTCAGAGCTTCATCACCAGATTCTCTGCCAATGCATCTAAGTCAAAGCAGGCAACCTCAAGAAAGAAGCTTCTGGATAAGATTACGCTGGATGACATCGCTGTATCAAATAGAAGATATCCATTCGTGGGATTCAAACCTGAAAGAGAACCTGGAAATGATATTCTCATCGTGGAAAATCTTACAAAGTCCATAGATGGCGTAAAGGTACTGGACAATGTATCCTTTATTGTAGGTAGAGAAGACAAGATCGCATTTGCGGGCAATGACATTTCCGTCAGCACGCTCTTCAAGATCTTAGCTGGAGAAATGGACCCTGACAGTGGTTCCTTCAGATATGGGGTGACTATCACAAAGGGGTATTTTCCAAGAGACAACGGCCAGTACTTCAATGATGTCCATATGAATCTGGTGGACTGGATGAGACAATATTCAGAAGAAAAGAGTGAGAGCTATCTGAGAGGATTCCTCGGCAGAATGCTGTTTTCAGGAGAAGAGGCTCTGAAAGAAGCGCATGTTCTCTCTGGAGGAGAAAGAGTCAGATGCATGCTGTCAAAGCTGATGCTTTCCACAGCAAATCTTCTGATTGTGGACCAGCCGACGAACCATCTGGACCTGGAATCCATTACTGCCGTGAACAATGGATTGATTGATTCCAAAGGCGTCCTGCTCTTTTCAAGTCACGACCATCAGTTCAGTCAGACTGTAGCAAACCGTGTCATCGAGATCACACCTGACAGCTTTTATGATAAGCTCTGCAGCTTTGATGAATATATCGAAAACAGAGAAGAAAGAAAAGTATCCTAATGAAAAAACTTCGAATGCGCAAGCATCCGGAGTTTTTTTATTACGAGTGATATTATGCGATGAATTGTGAAAATATAATCTCAGCTTCTATGGAAATGGTTACAGAAAAGCGTTATATTAGTAAAAGAATAGTATTTATTGAGATAAAACGTCTCTAGAATGGGGTTAGATTTGAAAAGCGATACACAATTTCTGAAAAAAACACAACTGAAGGATTATGTTCTGATTTTTCTTGGAATCATTCTCACAGCCGCATCCATTGTCTATATATTCACACCGAACAGACTCGCCGCAGGTGGCGCCCAAGGAATCGCTCTCGTGATCAATCACCTGACAGGTATAAACAGCGGGCTTCTCATGATTCTCATCAACGGGATGCTTTTTATAACAGCGTTTATGATTCTCGGCACAAGCTTCGGTGCCAAGACGCTGTTCTCCTCTTTAGGGCTGTCCTTTGTCGTGTTCATCATGGAAAAATACCTGTATTACGGACCACTGACGGATAACCTGATGCTTGCGACTATTTTCGGCAGTGCCCTCATGGGAATGGGGGTCGGAATCATTCTCAATCGGAATGCTTCCATAGGTGGGACAAGTCTCATCGGGAAAATCATTTCCAAGTTCACCTATCTGGATCAGGTGAACTGCATCGTGGGTACGGATATTCTCGTCACACTGTTTTCCATGGTTGTATTCGGTATTGAGATTGGGCTCTATCAGCTTCTTTCCGTTTATCTCACCGGGGAAATCATCAATAAGGTCATCGATGGGATTACTTATCGGAGAGAAGTCATGATCATCAGTGAGAAAAGGGAAATAATCATGAAGTATCTGATCAATGACATGAAGAAAGGCGCTACTTTGCTTAATGGGAAAGGCGGATTTACAGGGAAGGACACTGAAATCATTCTGACCATACTCACCAGAAGGGATTTCATCAAGCTGAAACTTTTCATCCGAAAAGTGGATCCTCAGGCATTCATTTCAGTGAATATTGTGGCGGAAGTCTCCAGTGCGGCAACCGAAAGTCCTCTGGCGTAGATAAATCACTCATAAGTTACAGAATTTAATGAATTATGTGAAATAATATATGAATTGCTGAATTTTGTTTTAATTATTGAGAAATAGAATGTATAATTGATTTATATATAATTTTAGGGAGGTATGCCATAGTGCAAACGGACAACTTTATAATAGGGCTTGATATCGGTACACAGTACATAAAAGCATCTGCATCTTCAGTGCAGGATAATACCCTTATGTATGGATCCGTTGTTGAATCCCAGGGAACTGATAAAAATGGAATTACAGATATCAAAGCGCTGAGCAGCGCAATCAAGAAAGTCATAAGCAAACTTGAAGTAAAGATTTCGAGAAACATCAACACCGCATTTGTATGCATTCAGCCTGAATATGTTAAGCTGCTGGACACCCAAGGTCATGCATCGGTTTTAAGTGATGAGGTCACTCAGTATGAAATCGATAAGGCGCTTGATGGAGCGCAGCTTATCTCGCTGGAGCCTGGTGAAGAAATTGTAGATATTATCGTGAATAAATACTATGTGGATGATACAGTTTACAGAGATCCACTAGGGGTAAAAGGTAGACATCTGGATATTAAAGCGCAGCTGGTCACAGCAAAAAAGGACTATATCGAATCCATCTATGATGCCATGGCCATGGCCAAGCTGAAGGTAGCAGGCACAGGTCTTGCCAGCGTTGCAGCTTCAAGCCTGCTGCTCACCAAAAGGGATCTTCTGAATGGAGCGATTTTAATCGATACAGGCGCCAATATGACGAGAGCAACCCTGTTCAAAGACAATAAGCTGGTGGATTCAGATGTCATCAATCTTGGTGGCAAGAGTATTACGAGGGACATCGCCATCGTCATGAAGACTTCTCTCCTGGAAGCGGAAGAAGTGAAGAAAGGATATGCAAAGGGTGAGCTGACGCTGGAGGAAGAAAAATATAATCTCGTTGAAGAAATCATCAAAGCCAGAGTGGAAGAGATCATGTCCTTTGTGGAGAGATTTACGGATAAGTACGCCAGTGATGAAGACGTCAGAAAAGTTGTGATTTATGGTGGCGGCTTGTGTGGATTTACGAATATCAATAAATTATATGAATCTACCATGAATAAGTCCACAAATTTTGTTACATCTGATATAATAAGGGATGATAGTGTGTTTAATATCCAGTCAGGAGGATTAGCCTATCATTTATTGACTGCGATTCATTGCAAAGGGGCCATAGATGATATGGTCAGGTCAGATAATGAAAGTGTTGATGAGAAAAGTACGGAAACCATAAGCGATGATGACTTTTTCAGAAAATATCAGAATCAGTTCAATGTGAAACAGGAAACGGATCATGAGAACCGATATGATTCAGATGATGATTATCTGGAAGAGGAGAGTATTTTCGATAAAATACGCGAATGGTTCATTAATTTAAAAAATAAGATTATTAATAAATAAGGGGGAATTAAATCGTGTTAGATTTTGATTTTCAGATTCAGGGCCCAGCAGAGATTAAAGTAGTAGGTTGTGGCGGCGGTGGAAACAACGCTGTCAATAGAATGATTACAGAAGGACTAGGAGATGTGGACTTTATCTCGATTAACACAGATAAACAGGCGCTACTACAGTCCAATGCCACTCATAAAATTCAGATTGGTGAAAAACTAACAAAAGGACTAGGTGCAGGTGCAAATCCGGAGATCGGAGAAAAAGCTGCAGAAGAATCAAAAGAAGAAATCATGGCAGCGCTAAAAGGAGCCGACATGGTTTTCATCACCGCGGGAATGGGTGGTGGTACAGGAACAGGTGCGACACCGGTTGTTGCTGATATCGCAAGATCCATGGGGATTCTTACCGTTGGTGTTGTAACAAAGCCTTTTAACTTTGAAGGAAAGACCAGAATGAAGAATGCCGATGTAGGCATTCAGAAACTGAAAGAAAAAGTGGATTCTCTGGTTACGATTCCGAACGAAAGACTGCTTATGATTGTGGATAAAAGAACCACCTTCAAAGAAGCCTTCAATAAGGCTGATGATGTATTAAGACAGGGTGTACAGGGTATTACAGACCTGATCACAGAAAATGGTATCGTCAATCTTGACTTCAATGATGTGAGAACCATCATGCTGAACAAAGGACTGGCTCATATGGGTGTCGGTTATGGAAAGGGTGAGAACAAAGCTGTTGATGCTGTGAAGCAGGCCATTTCATCCCCACTTCTCGAAACTAAGATCGATGGAGCAACCGGTATTCTTCTTAATGTGACTGGTGGAGACGATCTTTCTCTGCTTGAAATCAATGAAGCGGCTGAAGTAGTCAAAGATGCGGCTGATCCGGATGCAAACATCATCTTTGGTGCTGTAATTGATCCTAAACTGAAGGATGAAATCAAGATTACTGTTATCGCAACCGGTTTTGATGAAGTGAAAGTTTATAGCAGAGAAGAAGAGAAGAAGATTGAAGTGAAGGAAGAAGCGAAGCAGGAAGCAGAAGTTGTGAACAAAGAACTGGAGACTGCTGAAGACCAGCTGGAGATTCCGGCATTTCTCAGAAACAGATACAATAAATAATTGAGGTGTAGCCCATGAAATGCCCGTTTTGCACTTATCCAGAGAGTAAGGTCATCGATTCAAGGGCAATTGAAGATAATTCTGCAATTAGGAGAAGGCGTGAGTGCCTGTCCTGCGGTAAGAGATATACTACATTTGAGAAAGTGGAAGATATCCCGATTTTGGTTGTGAAGAAAGATGATAGTCGAGAGAACTTCGATAAGAATAAAATTATCGTAGGGCTTATTAGAGCATGCCAGAAAAGGCCGGTTTCCAGATTTCAGATCGAGGAAATTGCTTCGGACATTGAAAGAACCATCTCCAACAGCATGATTTCCGAAATCTCTTCGGAAGAGATTGGTGAGATGGTCATGGATCGTTTGAAGGAAGTGGACGAAGTGGCCTATGTCAGGTTTGCCTCAGTATACAGACAGTTTAAGGATATCAATACTTTCCTGACTGAAATCAAGAATCTGATGGGTAATGATAAAGTGAACGAATCCAAAAAGAACAACAAGAAGCTGTAAGATACAATGATGTGCGATGTGGAATCAGAAATGAGTCTATGTGGCACTTTTTGTTATGCGGCAAAGCCATTAAGGAGCCGGTTCACCGAATTCCGACAGTGCGTATTCGCGTTAATTCTAGGTAAATTGGGCGTTATTCAATTGTAATGAATTTACCTTTATGGTTAAATGAAAGAGAATAGAAAGCAAGTGGAGGGTCTTATGGCAAAGGATAAAGTACTGATTATTGATGATGAAGAGCATATTGTAGAACTCATACGCTATAACCTTGAAAATGCAGGGTATGATGCGGTCGAGGCCTATAATGGGATAGATGGAATCAAAGCGGCAAAAGCTGAAAAACCCACCCTGATTTTACTTGATGTCATGCTTCCGATGATGGATGGACTCGAAGTATGCAGAAAACTAAGAAAAGATGATACAACTAAACATATTCCGATAATCATGCTTACAGCAAAATCCGAAGAAATCGACAAGATTCTAGGGCTGGAGCTGGGAGCAGATGACTATATCACCAAACCGTTCTCGGTAAGAGAGCTTCTGGCGCGTATCAAAGCTGTCCTGAGAAGAACAGGTACGGAGTTTGAAGAAACTTCCATGTTCTCATTTGCTGATGTTACCATTGATTATGACAAGCATCTGGTTACGAAGAACAATACGAAAGTGGATTTGACTTTAAAGGAATATGAACTCCTTGATATACTGATCAAGAATCGAGGGAAGGTGCTGAAGAGAGATCTTCTGCTGGACAAAATATGGGGTTATGAATATGTCGGTGAAACAAGAACTGTAGATGTCCATATCAGACATTTAAGGCAGAAACTGGAAGATGATGATAAGAACCCGGTCTATATTGAAACTGTGAGGGGAATCGGCTATCGGTTCAATGATCTGGAATTATGAGCAGACGGATCATAACTACCTTCCTGGCCAGCATCATTGTGGCGATGTTTTTTCTTACCTCAGCTTTTCTCATCATTTCCAATCTTCAGAAGCTGGAACTGGTCTCTGAAAAACTTGAAACAAATAATGAGGTGCTGATCAATTACATGGAAGCAACAGGGGTTGATCCCATCGTTTTATTGAGAAGTGCGAATGAATCCTTTCGTATGACACTGATTGATGAGAGGGGAAACGTGGTCTTTGATTCATCAGGGAAGGAAGATTTTGAAAATCATCTGCTCAGAAAAGAGATTGTGGATGCATTTTCCTATGGAACAGGCTCTGATGTCAGAGTCTCTGAATCTCTGGGGATTCAGATGGTATACTTTGCGACGCTGCTTCCAGA